>DATHNU010000859.1:0-5761 GCA_035485695.1 Reyranella sp.
CCTCATCTGGTCGTTCGTGGTCAACAACTACCTGATGGGCAAGGACCCCTTCCCGTTCGACCTGCTGTTCTGGAACGCCGACGCCACGCGCATGCCGGCGGCGATGCACAGCTACTACCTGCGCAACATGTACCAGAAGAACCTGCTGGCGCAGCCGGGCGGGCTCACCATCGACAACGTGCCGATCGACCTGCGCAGGATCTCGATCCCGGTCTACCTGCAGGCCGGTAAGGAAGACCACATCGCGCCCGCCAAGTCGGTCTACAAGGCGACGCAGATCTTCTCCGGCCCGGTACGCTTCATGCTGGCGGGCTCGGGCCATATCGCCGGCGTCGTCAATCCGCCGCGCAACAAGAAGTACCAGCATTGGCTGAACGAGACGGCGAAGAACCCGCCGACGCTCGACGAATGGAAGGCGGGCGCCCAGGAATTCCCCGGCTCGTGGTGGAACGACTGGGACAAGTGGCTGTCGGCGAAGTCCGGTCCCAAGGTGGCGGCGCGCGTGCCCGGCGATGGCGGCCTGCCCGCCATCGAGGATGCGCCCGGCAGCTACGTGAAGGTGCGCACGATCGACTGAACGGGGAGTTGGCGCAGTTAACGCAGTTAGCGCAGCTGGTTTTGCCGATAGCCGATAGCGCGCTGCGACAGGCGCGTGGCACAGAATTGCGCGAGCGCGCGCCGTGGCGACCGGAATTCTTTCGCACCGGACATCGGCATCGAATTTCGGGAACGGAGCCGGCAGAAACCAATACCCGCAATTTCCGCAAGCGATGTGTAGTGCACCCCCAAGGTGAGACCGGGAAAATGCGGACCGTTTCTCGCGCAGAGTTTTTGCAGGGAGTATCCGCAGTTTTCGCCTTTTCGCGGGCGCGACTGGCGTGCTCGCGTTTGCAGAGGATGGGAGTCCGGGACCGGACATGGCTGATACTCTCGACGAGGGATCGGAGCCGTATTTAAGTATCACTTGGCTTTATGTCAAGTGTGTCTTTTAGACCACTTAAGGTGCTCCTTGGAATTTTCGGGCGCCATAGCGTCCGAAAATGCCGTTTTGGCCCCATGACGCACAGCACCGGATATGAGCGTGCTGCCATTGGCGCCGATGTCGACCTCTGCGATGGGCGGCCGGCTAGGAAGCCGACCTGCCCGAAGGGCTTTCTGCCCTTTGCCGGAAGATGAGGATGCAGGCGATCATGAAGACCGCGAGCAGCGCCGAGACCGAGAAGCGACTGATGGCAAGACCGCCGTCAGCGACCGGCTTGTCGAGAAAGTCGCCGACGGTCGCGCCCAGGGGTCGCGTGAGGATAAAGGCGCTCCAGAACAACAGCGTGCGCGAAACAGTCGAGAAGAAGTACGTCGCCGCGATGACCGCCAGGCCGGCACCGAAAACCAGTGCGCCGCCCTCGTAGCCCAGTCCCGTGTCGGCCATCCAATCGCCGAGCGCCGTTCCCAGGGTTTGCGAGAACAGGATGGCGACCCAGTAGAACATCTCGATCCTGGGAGAATTCACGGTAGCGACCGAGATCGAGCCGGCCGACCGATACCAGGTGCCGAGCGCGGCCATCAGGAGCGCAAAGAGAATTGCCGTGCCGCCCGCATAGCCAATGCCCAGCGACCGATCGGCAAAGTCGGCCATCGTGGTACCTGCCGTCGTCGTGGCGACGACGACCAGCCAATAGAGAAAGGGGTGAAACGACTTCACCGCGATCTGGGCGGCAACGGCCACCACGAACAGCGCGATGAAGAAGATGCTGCTGACGGCGTAACCCAGATTCAGCGACATCGAGACCGCATCGCCACCCGTCTCGCCCAGGGTCGTCGCGGCGATCTTGATGATCCAAAAGGCGAGCGTAACTTCAGGCACCTTGGAGTGACCGCAGCCGGAAATCTTGCTCACTCGGCTTTCCTTCGCAGGCATGACAACCTCTTTGGGGGCGGGCCGATCACCATGGACTCATCGTCGCGGCCGAACGTGAAACGAGATCGACCTTGATCAGTTCCGTCACGCCTCGATGCGCCCTTTTTCTAAGCGCCGAAGACGGCGCCCAAAGGGCGATCGCGCAAAGACAACAAGCTTCACTTCGCGCAAGGTTGCGCAGCGACGTTCGTGACGCTGCTGTTACTTGTGCATCGGTAGAGCAGAAACCGATCCCGAAATTCCAGATCGATGAACCGGATGTCCGACAAACGAATGTCAGCACGCCGCATGCTGCTCGTTCAGTATCCGGTGGGTGATCAAGTCCCGGCCAAGCGACCGACGCACCGAAGCGTGTGAATTTTCAGAGACACCGGACGCAGAGCGCCATCGCGTACCCACTTGTCGGCAGGAGTGCTCGCGTTGCGGGCAGCCGACCATGATCCGGCGTTTTTGAGATCATGTTTTGTTGTGAGTATCGAAATGCGTTCAGCCTCTCTTCGTTCGACTGTCGTGATTGCCGTTGCCTTGACGGCGGGCATGATGAACTCGGCCTCTGCCCAGACTCCTGACGCCGCCTCCGCTCCAACGTCGCCGGATCTCAAGGCGCGTTGTCAGCAGCTCATCTCCTACTTCGATTACTATGGCACGAGTCGCGGCGAGAATACCGACGGAGCGCGCAATCACACGCGCATCGGCGCCGGCATCGATTGCGAGAACGGCCATTATGCGGAGGGCGTAGCCGCCATGGAAACGCTTCTGAAGAACAAGAACTTTGGCGTGCCGCCTGCAGCGACAGGACTCGCTCAGACTCCGGCGGCTCCCCTCCAGCCCCACGGCGAGTTGCGGCACAGCTCGCAATAACGCGAAAAAGGAAGGGCGCCTTTCGGCGCCCTTCCAATTTTCGAATTTCGAAACGTCTGATCAGCGCTTGGAGAACTGGAAGCGGCGGCGTGCGCCGGCGCGGCCGTACTTCTTGCGCTCGACGACGCGGCTGTCACGCGTCAGGAAGCCGCTCTGCTTCATGGCGCTGCGCAGATCCGGCTCGTACTTGGCGAGCGCCTGGGAAATGCCGTGACGCACCGCGCCGGCCTGGCCCGAGAGCCCACCGCCCGAAACGGTGGCGACGACGTCGAACTGCTCGCGGCGCTGCGTGACGTCGAACGGCTGCTGGATGACCATCTGCTGGGTGGGCCGTGCGAAGTAGACCTTCTGGTCGCGGCCGTTGATGGTGATCTTGCCGGTGCCGGGCTTCACCCAGACGCGGGCGACGGCGTTCTTGCGCCGGCCCGTGGCATAGGCGCGGCCTTGCGCGTCGATTTCCTTCTCGCGATGGGCGGCGGCGATCTGCGTGCCGGGCCCGCCCGACGTCGGAGCGGCCTTCTTCAGTTCGGCAAAGGACGAAAGTTCAGTTGCCATATCAGCCGATCCTCGAATTCTTGGGGTTCATCGCGGCGACGTCGAGCTTCTCGGGCTGCTGCGCCTCTTGCTCGTGGTTGGGTCCCTTGTAGACGCGCAGGTTCTTCATCTGCGCGCGTCCCAGCGGGCCGCGGGTGATCATGCGCTCGACGGCCTTGACGATGACGCGCTCGGGAAAGCGGCCTTCCAGGCGCTTGCCCAGGGTCTCGCCCTTGATGCCGCCGGGATGGCCGGTGTGCCAGTAGAAGACTTCGCGCTCGGCCTTGCGGCCGGTCAGGCGCACTTTCTCGGCGTTGATGACGACGACGTTGTCGCCGCAATCGATGTGCGGGGTGAAGGTCGGCTTGTGCTTGCCGCGCAGGCGCATGGCGATGATCGAGGCGAGGCGGCCCAGCACCAGCCCGTCGGCGTCGATCAGCAGCCACTTCTTCTGCACGTCGGCAGTCTTGAGAGAGAAGGTTTTCATGGGTCTTTCTTCCGTGAGCGGGCGCTTATGGAGAGAGTGCCGAGGATTGTCAAATCAGCGAAGAAACGCCAGCAATATCAATGTGATAACGCAATGGTATCATAATACCCCAGCCTGTCATCCTGAGCGAAGCGAAGGATGTCATGGCAGACGCAATGAGATCCGTCGCTTCGCTCAGGATGACAGGACCTTTAACCTCCAGACGACACGGAGGCCGGCGGAATTGAATAAGTTACTGTGGCATGCGCCACCGGGTCCTTCTTGCCGTCGCTCCATATGGTGAAGTCGCCCACAGCGAGCGCCCGGCCGAGCTTCATCAGCCTGCCCTCACCCAACAGGTCAGAGGGCTCGGGCTTGCGCATGAAATTGATGTTGAGGTTGGTGGTGACGGCCTGCGCCACCGGGCCGAGCCGGCCCATGATCAGGAGATAGAAGCTCAGATCCACCAGCCACATCAGAGTCGGGCCGGAGATCGTGCCGCCGGGCCGGAGGTGCCGCGCATGCGCGGCAAAGCGCACGCGGATGGTGGTGTCGTCGAGATGCTCGATCGTCAGTCCCTGATGGCCCGCCTGCGGGAAATGCTCGTCGAGGAACGTCATCAGCTCGGCAGGCGTCATCGCCGGCATGACGCCCCTCTTCCGTTGCCGTAGACTACCGCCATGACCAACGCTCCCAACGAACCGGTTCTGCTGCGCCGCGACGAGGGCCGCGTCGCCATCCTGACGCTCAACCGCCCGCACGCGCTGAACGCGCTCTCCGGCGAGCTTATAGACGCGCTGCAGGCGGAATTCGACAGGCTCGCGCAGGACAAGGACATGCGCTGCGTGATCATCGAGGCCAAGGGGCGCGCCTTCTCGACCGGCCATGACCTGCGCGAGGTCGCCTCGAGCCGCGACTATGGCTTCCACCACGACCTGCTGACGCGCTGCTCGGCCATGATGATGTCGATCCGCCGCCTGCCGCAGCCCGTCATCGCCAAGGTCCAGGCGGTCGCCACCGCGGCCGGCTGCCAGCTCGTCGCCGCCTGCGATCTCGCCGTCGCCTCGAGCGAGGCCACCTTCGCCACCTCGGGCATCAACAACGGCCTGTTCTGCGGCACGCCGTCGGTGCCGGTCGGGCGCAACGTCGGTTCCAAGCGCGCCCTCGACATGCTGTTCACCGGCCAGTCGATCGACGCGGCGACCGCGCTGCGCGACGGGCTGGTGAGCCGGGTCGCGCCGCCCGACGGGCTCGACCGGGAGACGATGGCGCTCGCCCAGCACATTGCGGCGCAACCGCCGCAGCAGATCGCGTCGGGCAAGGCGATGTTCCACCAGCACATGGAGATGGACCTCGCACAGGCCTACGCCTTCGCGACCGAGTTCATGGCCGGCGCCGTGCAGCGCGAGGATGCGCAGGCCGGCATCGATGCCTTCGTGAACAAGAAGCCCAAGCCGGAGTGGTCGGGGCGGTAGCCTTACTCCGGCGCCTCAAGTCGCTCGTCATCTCAGCCTTCATAACGCTCCTCTCCGCCGCGTAGCGGGGGCGAGGAAGGGGCCCATTGCGAAGCAATGGGAAGGTGAGGTGGTCCTTCCTGCAAACGCGATGGTTCTGGTGCAGGCACCGCGCCCACCTCACCCTCCCCGCGCTACGCGCGGGTCCCCTCCCTCTCCCCCCACTGCGTGGGCGGAGAGGGCGTTTGAAGCGCGTTATCTCCTGATGCAGTGTACAATTAGATGACTTGTCATCTATTTGTACGTCATCTAATTAGGTTGCATGCCCTCCCGCAGACCTGCCAGCCGTGACGCCTTCGGCTCCTTGCTGTCGCGCGCCGCCCGCCAGTGGCGGCGGGCGGCCGATCTTCGCCTGCAGCCGTTCGACCTGACGGAGGCCACCTGGCTGCCGCTGGTCCATATCGCCCGCGCCCCTCAAGCGCCGCGGCAGAAGGATCTGGCGGCGTCGATGTCGCTCGACGGCTCCTCGGT
>DATHNU010000860.1:0-4759 GCA_035485695.1 Reyranella sp.
CTGGGCCAGTTGGTGAGGCTGCCGCTTCGACTTGCCCGTGTGGCAGTCCCTCTACGCTGAGCTGAAGGACAAGGGTTTCATGGTCGTGGCGGTGGCCGAGGAAAGCCGCGGCGCCCAGCACGCGCGGCCGTGGATCGAAGAAGCCAAGTCGAGCTACTGGCAGCTGATCGATACCGAGCACCGGCTGAGCGATCTCTACAACCTCGTGAACGTGCCGCAGGCGGTGTGGATCGACGAGCAGGGCCGGATCGTGCGGCCGCCCGAGACGGCAGGCTCGACCGATCATTTCCGTCGCATGGACCTCAAGACGCGCACCCTGTCGCCCGAGGACCAGGCGGAGCGGCTGGCCGCCCGCCAGGCCTATCTTGACGCCGTGCGCGCCTGGGTAACCACCGGCAAGCACGCCCTGCCCGCCGACGCGGCACGCGCCGCCCTGCCCAAGGTGACGCCCGAGATCGCCGAGGCGCGCGCCCGCTTTCGTCTCGGCGTCTGGCTGCGCGACAACGGCCACGCCACCGAAGGCGACCGGCAGATGAACGCCGCGAGCGGACTGCATCCGGACTCGTGGAGCATGTGGCGCCAGGCCGCCGACCTCGACGAGGTCGGCAAGGCCTCGGGTCCCGACTTCTGGAAGCGCGTGCAGGCGCTGGGCGATCGGCCGTATTATCCGCCACCCAAGCTCTAGGCGGCTGATGCGACTTCACTGGAACGACCTCGGCGCCCCGCGTGCCGAGCAGGCCTGTGGCAAGACGGTCGAGCTCTCGGGCTTTCCGCTCACGGTGCTGCCGACTGGCAGCGCCGATCATTTTCTGATGATGGCCGAGCCCGGCTGCTGCCAGGGCTGCGTACCCGCCAATCGATTGGCCGTGATCGAGGTCTTCGCCGACCAGCCGCTCAGGCTCGGCACCGGCCGGTTGCGGCTCACCGGCACCTGGCAGGTCTCGCCCGACCCCGATGGCTGGCGCTACCAGCTGCGCGGCGCCGAGGTGAAGCCGGGCGTCACGCGGCGCGCCCTGATGGCGGCGAGCCCGCTCTTCTGCCTGCCGGCGCCGGCAATGGCGCAGGCCGCCGACGGCACGGCGGTCGACATCCATAGTCACGCCGGCAATCTCATCCCGGTGAGTTTTGGCCGCGGCCAGTTCTCGGCGGTTGCCGAGCCGATGCGCCAGGGCGGGGTCTCGACGATCTGCCTGGCCATCGTGGCCGATTCGCCGACCATCAAGCTCACTGGCGGCCGCCTGCGGCCCAGCCGCGATCCACGGCCCGGCGAGCTTTACGAGTGGAGCCGGCGCGCCTTCGAGCAGCTGCACGCGCTGGCGCGCGAACAGGGACTGCCGATCCTCAGGACTTCGGCGGAGCTCGGCGCCGCGCGGGCCAGCCGGCCATCCCTCATCGTCTCGTCGGAGGGTGCCGACTTCCTCGAGGACAGGATCGAGCGTCTCGACGAGGCTTACCAGCGCTGGGCGCTCCGCCATTTGCAGCTCACCCACTACCGGCCGAACGAGCTCGGCGATATCCAGACCGAGCCCAGCGTGCATGACGGCCTGACGCCGTTCGGTGCCGAGGTGATCCGCCGCTGCAATCAGATGGGCGTCGTGGTCGACGTGGCGCATGGCACCTACGATCTGGTCAAGAAGGCGGCTGCGGTCACGACCAAGCCGCTGGTGCTGTCCCACACGTCGCTGACCGGCCGGCCGGAGCCCTGGACGCGGCGCATCCTGCCCGACCACGCGCGCGCCATCGCCTCGACCGGCGGCGTCATCGGCATCTGGCCGGTCACGGCCTATTTTCCCAACATCGTGGCCTATGCCGAGGGTTTCGCAAAGATGGCCGAGTTGGTCGGCATCGATCATGTCGGCCTCGGCACCGATCAGCTTGGCCTCGTCGGCCCAAGTGCGCTGCCGAGCTACGCCGACTTGCCGCAGCTTGCCGCCGCGTTGCGCGGCAAATTTACAGCCGACGAGACGGCAAAGCTGCTCGGCGGCAACTACCGGCGCGTCTTCCAAGCCAGCCTCGGCTGACGGCATCACACCTCCGTGAAAGCACGGTCACTGGCCGGCTGCGAGCCGCTCGGCTAGGCTTCCGACATACCTTCAAACGACGGAGACCCGGATGGCTGTCCTCAACGTCAACGGCAAGGCGCTCAGCCACAACGCAGACCCACGCACGCCGCTTCTGTGGGTGCTGCGCGAACAGCTCGGCCTCACCGGCACCAAGTATGGCTGCGGCATCGCCCAGTGCGGCGCCTGCACCGTGCATATTGACGGCGTGGCGACACGGTCCTGCCAGGTGCCCGTGACTTCAGTCGGCGCCAAGAAGATCGTCACCATCGAAGGGCTGGCCGAGGACGGCAAGCTGAACAAGATCCAGGCGGCCTGGGTCGAGATTGACGTTCCCCAGTGCGGTTATTGCCAGAGCGGCATGGTCATGGCGGCCACGGCCTTGCTCGCCGCCAAGCCACAGCCGACCGACGCCGAGATCGACGCGGCGATGACCAACATCTGCCGTTGCGGCACCTACAAGCAGGTGCGCGAAGCCATCCACGCCGCGGCAAAGGCCTAGAGGGGAGGACGCATCATGACGATCCAGACCTCGCTCGGCCGCACGCCTCTCAACAGAAGGGGCTTCCTGGTGAGCGCAGCCGCCGTCACCGGCGGCTTTTCGCTTGGCTTCACCGTTCCCTTCGAGGCGGCACACGCCGCCGAAGTGAAGGAGATCAACGCCTGGGTGGTGATCCATCCCGACGACAAGGTGGTGATCCGCATCGCCCGCTCGGAGATGGGGCAGGGCTCGCTGACCGGCCTCGCCCAGCTCGTCGCCGAAGAGCTGAATTGCGACTGGACCAAGGTCGCCTGGGAATATCCGACGCCCGGCGAAAACCTGAAGCGCAACCGCGTCTGGAAGAACTTCTCGACCGGCGGCAGCCGCGGCATCCGCGAAAGCCACCAGTATGTCCGTGAGGGCGGCGCCATGGCGCGCGAGATGCTGATCGCAGCGGCCGCGGCCGACTGGAAGGTGTCGGCGGGCGAATGCACCGCCGCCAACAGCGTCATAACCCACAGCTCGGGCAAGAAGACCACCTATGGCGCGGTCGCCGCAGCGGCCGCCCAGCTCGAGCCGCCCAAGGAAGTGAAGCTCAAGGATCCCAAGGACTGGACCATCGCCGGCAAGCCGTTGAAGCGCCTCGACACCGTCGACAAGGTCACCGGCAAGCAGCTCTACGGCATTGATTTCACCATGCCCGGCATGCTGGTCGCGACCGTGCGCGCCTGTCCGGTGCACGGCGGCAAGCTCAAAAGCTTCGACGCCGCCAAGGTCGAGAAGATGCCCGGCGTGAAGAAGGTCATGGCGATCGACGCCAACGCCGTCGTGGTCGTGGCCGACACCTACTGGAACGCCCGCACCGCGCTCGCTGCCTTGCCGAGCGAGTGGGACGTGGGCGACCTGGGCAAGGTCCAGAGCGACACTATCACCGCCCTGCTGAAGGAAGGCCTAGACGCCTCCGAAGCCTATGTCGGCAACAAGGTGGGCGACGCCAAGTCGGCCATCGACGGTGCCGCCAAGAAGGTAACGGCGACCTACGCCTTCCCCTACCAGGCTCACGTCACCATGGAGCCGATGAACGCCACCGCGCGCTATACCGCCGAAAAATGCGAAGTCTGGTGCGGCACGCAGAACGGCGAGGCGGCGCTCGCCGTTGCGGCGGAGGCGAGCGGCCTGCCGGTCGCCCAATGCGATGTCTACAAGCTGCTGCTGGGCGGCGGTTTCGGCCGGCGCGGCCGTGCCGACTATGTTCGCCAGGCCGTCCTGGTCGCCAAGGAGATGCCCGGCACGCCGGTCAAGCTCATCTGGTCGCGCGAAGAGGACATGACGCACGACACGTACCATCCGACCACGATGTGCAAGCTGACGGGCGGTCTCGACGCCCAGGGCAACCTGATCGGGCTGCACGTCCGCATCTCCGGCCAGTCGATCCTGGCGTCGCTGCTGCCGCAGAATCTCGTGAACGGCATGGATCCCGCCACCTTCCAGGGCCTGATGCCGAGCGGCGTCGAAGCAACCTATGGCTATAACGTGCCGAACCTGCTGATCGATCACGCGATGCGCAATCCGCACATCACGGCGGGCTTCTGGCGCGGCGTGAACACCAACCAGAACGCTGTCTACATGGAATGCTTCATGGACGAACTGGCGGAAGCGGCGGGCCAGGATCCGCTAGAGTTCCGCCTGAAGCTGCTCAAGCCCAAGTGGGCCGCCGTGCTGAAGGCGGCGGCCGACAAGGCCGGCTATGGCAAGAAACTGCCCGACGGCCACTTCCATGGCATCGCGCAGATCATGGGTTACGGCAGCTATGTCGCGGGCGTCGCCGAAGTCTCGGTCAGCCCCGACGGCGTGCTCAAGATCCACAAGATCACCGCGGCCACCAATCCCGGCCACGTCGTCAACCCGGCGCAGATCGAACGCCAAGTGGCAGGCTCGTTCGCCTACGGCCTGTCGGCGGCGCTCTATGGCGAGATCACCGTCAAGAATGGTGCCGTCGAGCAGACCAACTTCGACAGCTACAACGTGATGCGCATGGACGAGATGCCCGAGGTCGAGACCGTGCTGGTGCCGACCCTCGACTTCTGGGGCGGCGTGGGCGAGCCCACCATCGCCGTGGCCGGACCCTCGGTGCTAAACGCCATCGCCAAGGCGACCGGCAAGCGCGTGCGCGAGCTGCCGCTGATGAATCATGAGCTGAAGAAAGGCGCCTGATGCG
>DATHNU010000861.1:0-7984 GCA_035485695.1 Reyranella sp.
CAGTATTATGTCGACAGCGTCATCCTGCATGGTACGCCGGCGTCTGTTGTTGAGCAGATCGGCCGGCTGAAGGAAGAGATCGGGCTGAACTATCTGATGTGCGCTCCGCTGAGCCGCGAGACGTTCCGTCTGCTGACCGACGAGGTGCTGCCAAGGCTGTGAACATCGCCGCGGCGATGATCGTCATGTCGGCGTCGCTGATCTCGATCAGCCCCTGACGCAGCCGGTAGCCCCAGTTCTGCTCCTGCGTGAAGGCCAGTTCGTCCTGCAGCAGGGCAAGCGGCGCAGGTTCGGCGTCGTGCCAGGCGACGTCGCGCCGGAAGGGATGGAAGCCGAAGCCCATGTCGGCCTGGTAGAGCGCGCCCGGCTTGACGGTGCCGAGGGCGGTGAAAGCCTGCAGGCGATCCTTGCCGCGCAAGGCGTGGCTCGGCGAATAGATGCGGTTCGGCGAATAATAGACGACCCGGTCGCCGGGTTGCACCCGGCGCAAGGGCGTCGCCTTGCCGTGGCAGACCTGCATGAAGCCCGCGTCGCGCCCGATCTCGACATGTTCGGCGGAAGCGACCGCCAGCCAGTTCCTGCTCATGGGTTTCTCCTTTATCGAGGTGAACCCACTCTAAACTCGGCAGCTGTCAGATTCTGTCAGCAGCTTTCATTCAACCTCGCCTGGGAATTACTCGCCTCACCCTGAGGAGGCGCGCAGCGCCGTCTCGAAGGGTGGGAACCGGTCGTGTTGTCGCCCACCCTTCGAGGCGCGCCCTGCCGGGCGCTCCTCAGGGTGAGGTGTTGCGGTTCTACGCTTCCTTCGTGCCTTCGCGCTCGCGCCATTCCTTGAGCATGGCCTGGCGGCGGCGCGGATAGCGCTTGCCGGTGAGCGTGAGCGTGGCGATGCGGTCGGTGCGGAAATGGCGAAAGTCTTGGCGCAGCTCGCACCACGCCACCACCACACGCACCTTCTCGAAGAAACCTACGGCGAACGGCCAGACGGTGCGCTGGCTGTCGGCGCCGTCCTTGTCGCGATACGACAGGCCGAGCTTGCGCTCGGTGCGGATGGCCTGGCGGATCTTGGGCAACTGGGCGTCGCCGGCGGCGATCGGCTCACCCGGCGCGATCAGCATGCCGGAATCATCGAGCGTGTCGCGCAGATCCTTGGGCAGCACGGCGCCGATCTTGGCCAGCACGTTGGCGGCGGCATCGGCCAGCGCGCGGTCGGCGCGCTGATGCACCCAGCGCGAGCCCAGCACCAGCGCCTCGATCTCCTCCTCGCTGAACATCAGCGGCGGCAGCATGAAGCCCGGGCGCAGCACGTAGCCGACGCCCGCTTCGCCATCGATATGCGCGCCGTCGGCCTTCAGGGTCTCGATGTCGCGGTAGAGCGTGCGCAGCGACACACCGGTCGCCTCGGCGAGCACTAAGCCGCTCACCGGATGACGATGACGGCGCAGGACCTGGATGAGGTCCAAAAGGCGTTGTGCGCGTGACATGCGGTGAGCCTAGCACCGTCTCCTGTCAATTTCTGGCAGTATGGAACGAGCACACTATTTGGCGGCCGCCCAGCCGCGCAGCACCAGAGCGCTTTCGCGATTCATGGGGAAGAAGCTCTCGATGCGCAGTTCCTGCAGGGTAATGTCCTGCGGCGTGCCGAGCGTCGCTATGGTCGTAAAGAGCTGCAGGGAAATCTCACCCTTGCGGAAGTGCATGGGCAGCACCGGTCCCGAGGCGTCTGCCGGCGTGGCGTTTTTCAGGAGAGGCCGCACGCCCTCGTAAGCCAGCAATCTTTCCAGCAGGGCGGCGGTCTCGGCCCGGCCGTCGGCGGCGGCATCGGCCTCGACGCTGCGGATGAAATAGCGCACCACCTCCTGCCAGTTGAGCAGGAAGGGACGCAGCACGTCGGGCCCGACCAGGGCATCGGCGAGATTGATCTTGGTGCCTGGCGCGAGCGGGCCGACGAGAAACTCGACCAGCCGCACCGCGCCGTCATTGGCCTGCAAGAGATTCCAGTGCCGATCGACGGCGACGGCCGGGAAGGGTTCCTGCTGGGCCAGGATATGGTCGAGCGCATGACGCACGTCGGCGAGTTCGGGCGCGCCGAGATCGGTCTCGCGCCATACCGGCGCAAAGCCTGCGGCGAGCAAAAGCGCATTGTGCTGACGCAGGGGAATGTCGAGGGTCGCCGCCAGGCGGAGCACCATGTCGCGGCTGGGCGCGGCGCGGCCCAGTTCGAGGAAGCTGAGGTGCCGCTGCGAGATGTCGGCGCGTCCCGCAAGATCGAGCTGCGACCATCCCCGGCGTTGCCGCCACTCGCGAAGCCTCGCGGCAAAGCCGTGCTCGTGCGTCATATGTACCTGCCACGTAGTTGCGACGACGAAGACGGTCGCGAAGATGGCACATCGCACTTGAGCACGACAGGAGGCGAGGTTGGACGACGGGCTCGGCGATTTCTTGAAGGTCGCAGTCGTGACCGGCGGCGGTCGCGGTCTGGGCCGCGCCTTCGCCCAGGCTTTGGCGGCGGCCGACTATGCCATCGCCGTCGTGGCGCGCACGAAAGCGGAGCTTGCCGAGACGGTGGCGCTGATCGAGGGAAGCGGGGGCAGAGCGATCGCTTTCCCCGCCGACGTGACCGACAGGACCGCAATCGACCACGCGTTCGCCGATATCGAGCGCGCGCTCGGGCCGGTCGAGCTGCTGGTCAACAACGCCGGCGTGGTCGGCCCGCTCGGGCCCTTTGCCGAAAGCGACGCCGGCGCCTGGTGGCGCACGTTGGAAGTGAACCTGCAGGGCCAGATCCTGTGCGCCCACCGCGCCTTGCCGGGGATGATCGCCCGGCGTGGCGGGCGCATCATCAATATCGCCAGCGGTGGTGGTGCTGCCATGCTGCCGTATTTCTCGGCCTACGTGACCAGCAAGACCGCGCTCATTCGCTTCTCCGAGTGCCTGGCCTACGAGCTGAAGCCGCACGGCATTGCCGTCTTCGCCATGGGGCCCGGCACCGTGCGCACCGCCATGTCGGAGTACTCGCTCAACTCGCCCGAAGGCCGGACCTGGTTGCCCTGGTTCCGCGACATCTTCGATGAGGGCCACGACCTGCCGCCGGAGCGACCAGCTGCCCTCCTGGTCGCTCTGGCCTCCGGCAGGGCCGACATCCTGTCCGGCCGTTACGTCTACCCGGTGGACGATCTCGACCGGCTGATCGAGGAAGCGCGGGAAATCGAGGCCAGGAAGCTCTATTCCCTGCAGGTTCAACGGCTTTAAGCCGATCGGAGGGGCGGCCTTTGGCCGTAAATTGCGCGCAATCCCAGGCGCAAATTTCGCTCTGAGCGTGCTAGACACCTGCTCGGAATGGGAGACCTAAGGGTGAATCGATGAAGGTGCGAGCCTTGATCGGCCGCATCGCAGCCGGCGTGCTTGTGCTCGCGCTTGCCGGCGGCGGCGCTTATTTGTTCATGACGCAGCCGGCAAAGGCGCCCGCAGCGCCCCCGGCGCCGCCGCCGCCCCAGGTCGGCGTCGTCGAGCTGAAGGCGGCCGATGTTCCTCTCCCGCTGGAGTTTTCCGGCAGGGTCGCCGGCTTCCGCGTCGTCGAGATCCGCGCCCAGGTGAGCGGCGTGCTGCTCAAGCGCGAATACCTGGAGGGCTCCGTCGTCGATATCGGCCAGGTCCTGTTCCGCATCGACCCCAGGACCTACGAGGCAGCCCTCGCCCGCGCCACCGCGCAGGCGGCGCAGGCCAAAGCGACGCTGATCCAGGCCGAGGAGAATTATAATCGCCAAGTCGGCCTGGCTGCCCAGAAGGTCGCCACCCAGAAATCGCTCGAGGATGCCATCGCCGGCCGCGACCAGGCGCGCGCCAACGTGCAATCGACCGAGGCCGACGTCCAGACGGCGAAGCTCAACCTCGAATTCACCATCATCAAGGCGCCCGTGAAGGGCCCCACCAGCCTGGTGTCACCGGCAGAGGGTACGTTGATCCAGGCGCAGCAGACCCTGCTCACCACCATCACCCAGCTCAATCCGGCCTACGTCAACTTCACCTTCACCGACTCAGAGCTGCGCTCCCTGCAGGAGATCGACAAGACGGCCGAAGAGCTGTTCGACCCCGCCCACGTCAAGGTCGAGCTACAATTCGGCGATGGGGCCACCTATGCCGAGCCCGGCACGGTAGACACGCGCTCGCGCACGGTGGATGCCCGCACCGGGACCATCCTGACCCGTGCCATTTTCCCCAACCAGGACGGCGGCCTGCTGCCGGGCCAGTTCGTGCGCGTGAAGATGACCGGCATCATCATGCCCAACGCCATCGTGGTGCCCAAGGCCGCGATTTCGCAGGGGCCGCTCGGGCCGTACGTCTATGTCGTCGAGCCGGATTTGGTGGCCCGCGCGCGACAGGTCCGGCTGTACCGCGAGCTGCCCGATGGCTTTATCGTGCGCAAGGGCTTGGCTGCGGGCGACCGTATCGTGGTCGACGGCGTGATTCGCGTCCGACCGGGCAATGTCGTGAAGCCGGTCCCCGTCGCCGCGCCAACCGCCGCGCCCTCATCTGGCGGGAACGGGCAGTCGGCGGGCGACAAACCGTGATCTCGAAATTCTTCATCGACCGGCCGGTCTTCGCCTCGGTCCTGTCGATCGTGATCGTGCTGGCGGGTCTGGTGGCGATGCGTGCGCTGCCGATCTCGCAGTACCCGCAGATCGTGCCGCCCGAAGTCGTGATCTCGGCGACCTATCCCGGCGCCACGGCCGAGAACATCGCCGCCACCGTCGCCGCCCCGCTCGAGCAGCAGATCAACGGCGTCGAGCGCATGATCTACATGCAGTCGACCTCGACCGGCTCGGGCACGATGAACCTCACGGTCACCTTCGAGATCGGCACCAATCCCGACCAGAACGCCATCAACGTCAACAACCGCGTGCAGCGCGCCTTGCCGCTGCTGCCCGGAGAGGTCGTGCGCCAGGGCCTGATCGTGCAGAAGCGCTCGACCGCGATCCTGCAGGTTCTGACCATGTCGTCGCCGGACGGGCGCTACGACACGATCTACATCAGCAACTACGCGCTGGTGAACGTGCTTGACGAGATCCGTCGCCTGCCGGGCGTCGGCGACGCGTCGCTGTTCGGCGCCTCGGACTATTCGATGCGGATCTGGCTTCGGCCCGACAAGCTCGCCCAGTACAATCTCACGCCGTCGGACATCGCCGCCGTGGTGCGCGAGCAGAACCAGCAGTTCGCCGCGGGCCGTTTCGGCGAGGAGCCGATGAACAACCCCCAGGTCTTCACCTATTCGGTGACGACGCCACCCCGGCTGGTCGACCGCACCCAGTTCGAGGACATCATCATCCGCTCGGAGGAGAACGGCGGCGCGCTCAGGCTGAAGGACGTGGCCCGCGTCGAGCTCGGCGCCCTGCTTTACGGCTTCTCCGGCACTTTCAACGGCTCGCCGGCCGTCCCCATCGCCGTCTATCTCCAGCCCGGCGCCAACGCGCTGCAGGTGGCGACAGCCGTCCGGGAAACCATGGCGCGCATCGCCAGGAGCTTCCCGGTCGGGCTGCGCTACGACATCCCGTTCGACACCACCCGCTTCGTCGAGGTCTCGATCGAGGAGGTCGCCATCACCTTCGTCGAGGCGATCGTGCTGGTCGTGCTGGTGGTCTTCCTGTTCCTGCAGAGCGTGCGGGCGATGATCATCCCGGTCATCGCCATTCCGGTGTCGATCATCGGCACTTTCGCCGGCATGTTCGTGCTGGGCTTCTCGATCAACCTGTTGACCCTGTTCGGGCTGGTGCTGGCCATCGGCATCGTCGTCGACGACGCCATCGTGGTGCTCGAGAACGTCGAGCGCATCATGTCGACCACGGGCAAGTTGCCGCGCGCCGCCGCCATCCAGGCCATGCAGGAGGTGACGGGCCCGATCATCGCCATCGTCCTCGTGCTGTGCGCGGTGTTCATTCCAGTGTCGTTCCTGGGCGGCCTGGCGGGCGAGCTCTACCGGCAGTTCGCCGTGACCATCGCGGTGTCGGTCGTGATCTCGGGCATCGTGGCGCTGACGCTCACGCCGGCGCTGGCGGCGTTGATCCTGAAGCCGATGCATGGCGAGCCGTGGGGACCGTTCGCCCGCTTCAACCGCTTCTTCGCCTGGGTGACGGCGCGCTACACCGGCGGGGTGGGCTTCCTGATGCGCCGCGCCGTGGTCGGCATCGCCGGCTTCGTCATCGTGCTCGGGCTGGTGTTCGCTCTGTTCCAGCGCATTCCTGGCAGCCTCGTGCCGGCCGAGGACCAGGGTTACGTCTTCCTGGTGACGATCCTGCCGCAGGCCGCCTCGATCTCGCGCACCCGCGAAGTGACCAAGGAGGCGACCGAGGCGCTGATGAAGAATTCGGCCGTCGCCAACGTCGTCACCTTCTCCGGCTTCGATCTGCTGTCGCGCGCGCTCAAGACCAATTCCGGCATCTCCTTCGTCACGCTCAAGGACTGGTCGGTGCGCAACGATCCCAAGGAGGACGCGCGCAACCTGGCGCCGGCGCTCTCCGCCCTCAACGCCAACTTCAAGGATGGCATCGTGATCGGCTTCAACCCGCCGCCGATCCAGGGCATCAGCGTCACCGGCGGCTTCGAGTTCTACCTGCAGGACCGTTCGGGCGGTTCGCTCGACAGCCTGTCGGAGGCGGCCAACAAGGTGGTGGCCGCCGCCAACAAGCGGCCCGAGCTGCGCGGTGTTTCCACCACCTTCACCACCGCCGTGCCGCAGTACCGCACCGACGTCGACCGCGAAAAGGCGCGCGCGCTCGGCATCCCGATCAACACGATCTTCGACACCATGCAGAGCTCGTTTGGCAGCCTCTATGTCAACGACTTCTCGCTGTACGGCCGGACCTATCGCGTCAGCCTGTCGTCCGAAGCCGACTTCCGTGAAAAGCCGGACGACCTGCGGCATGTCTTCGTGCGCGCCGACACCGGCGCCATGGTGCCGCTGAACGAACTGGTGACCTTCAAGCGCGTGCTGGGGCCCGACACGGTCGATCGCTTCAACATCTTCCCGGCCGCCAAGATCCTGGGCAGCCCGGCGCCGGGCTTCTCGTCCGGCCAGGCGATCGCGGCCATGCAGCAGATCGTGGCCACCAACCTCAGCAACGACTTCAGCATCGGCTGGACCGGATCGGCCTACCAGGAGCTGGCGACGGCGGGCTCGGGCTCGCTGGGCTTCGGCTTCGGCCTGATCATGGTGTTCCTGATCCTGGCCGCACAGTATGAGCGCTGGTCCCTGCCGCTGGCCGTCCTCACCGCCGTTCCCTTCGCCGTCCTGGGTGCCTTGCTCGCCATCTGGCTGCGCGGCCTCGACAATGACGTCTACTTCCAGATCGGCCTGGTGACGCTGATTGGTCTCGCGGCAAAGAACGCCATCCTGATCATCGAGTTCGCCTCGCAGCGTTACCAGCAGGGGCTCTCGGCCTACGACGCCGCGATCGAAGCCGCGCGTCTCCGCTTCCGGCCGATCGTCATGACCTCGCTCGCCTTCATTCTGGGCGTGCTGCCGCTTGCCATCAGCACCGGCGCGGGCTCGGCCAGCCGCCATTCGATCGGCACCGGCGTGATCGGCGGCATGCTGGCGGCCACCTTCGTCGCCATCCTGTTCGTGCCGCTGTTCTTCAGGCTGCTGACGCGCCGGCGCAAGGAAAAGCCCGGCGCTGCGGAAACTCGGGCCGAACCTGCCGATTAGTGGCGGAAGTGGCGCATGCCGGTGAAAACCATGGCGAGGCCCTTCTCGTCGGCCGCCTCGATCACTTCCTTGTCGCGCAACGACCCGCCGGGCTGGATGACCGCCGTCGCGCCCGCTTCGGCGGCGGCTAACAGGCCGTCAGCGAAGGGGAAGAAGGCGTCCGAGGCCACGACGCTGCCGACGGCCGGGCTTTCCTTCAGTCCCGCCAGCACGCCCGCTTCGGCGGCGCGGATGGCGGCGATGCGCGAGGAATCGCGGCGGTTCATCTGGCCCGCGCCCACG
>DATHNU010000862.1:0-13291 GCA_035485695.1 Reyranella sp.
CCCTGCACTTCCAGCGACTTCAGGGCCTCGCGCGCGGTGCCCTTGCTGACCCCGAACAGGGTCTGCAGCTCGTCTTCCTTGGGCAGCTTGTCGCCCGGCCCCAGCCGGCGCTCGGCGATCCAGCGCTTGATCTCCTCGACCACGAGATCGCCGCGCTTCGGTGACCGCAGATGGGGCGGGCGCGGGTTGGCGTTATCTGTCATCCACCCTATTTATTATAATAAATAGGGTGGAGTCAAACGGCCGGAATCGGCTCCTTGAACTCAAGCGGCATGAGCTCCCGGCTGTCGCCGCCGCCGTCGCGCCAGCGGCCCGGCGTCATGCCGGTCACCCGCTTGAAAGCGCGGGCGAAAGCGGGTTCGGACTCGTAGCCGATGTCGGCGGCAATTCTCGCGATGCCGTCCCGGCCATGGCGCAGCCTGTCGGCGGCCACCTGCATGCGCCAGGCCGTCAGGTAGTCGATCGGCGGCCGTCCCAGCAGCCCGTTGAAGCGCTCGCCCAGAACCGTGCGCGACGAACCCGCCTCGCGCGCGAGCGCGTCCGCCGTCCACCGCCGGGCGGGGTCGGCGTGAAGAAGCTGCAGCGCACGCCCGACAAGAGGGTCGTTGAGTGCGGCAAGCAATCCCTTGCTGCCGGACGGCAGGCGGCTGGCGTGGCGGCGCAACACTTCGACGAACAGCAGCTCCATCATGCGGCCGAGCATCGCTTGCGTGCCGGGGGTCGCTGCTTCCACGAGCTGGGCGATCACTCCCACGGTGGCGGCAAGCCGGCCGCCCACCGTGCCGTCCCCGGCATGCTCGACGAGCATTTCCGGCAGCGAGCGGAAGACCGGCGTGAACAGCTCGGCCGATTCGAGGAAGCCGCAGACCAGCCGGGTCTCCTGCCCGCCGCCGCCGTAATCCACGGTCCACACGCCTTCGATCGGACCCTGGCGAATGAGGCTCGGGTCGAAGACCATGTCCGGCGCCGTGCCCTTGTAGAACCGGTGCTGATCGGCAAACGGCAGCAGGATCAGATCGCCGGCGGCGAGCTGGTGGCGGGCGCCGCTCGCGGTCTCGATCACGCAGTCGCCCTCCGCCACGAGGTGAAAGACGCTGATATGGCGCAGATGCGCCATCGGCATGCGCTCGTCATAGCGCTTCGGCGAGACGATGCCGAACGGCGCGGTCAGGCGCGCGCTGAGAAAGACCGCGCCGGTCAGGCGCACCGAGCGCAGCATCTCCGAGAGCGCGTCGGGCTCCGGCGGCGCGGCCGCGGCGGGGACCGGTGCTTCGGCACAGGACGACGGTGTCTCGATCATTGTCCGAAACTCGCTCACCAATAATATCCCCCCACACATCGGCTGGCCCTTCTAGCCCATCACGATCCCTTCAATGGGCGCCGAGCGACGATGGCTGTCCGATTCACGCCAAATAAGGAGCGATGACATGACCGACAAGCATACCGGGACCTGTTTCTGCGGCGCCGTGGAGGTCGAGGTGACGGGCGCGCCCGAGGCGATGGGCTACTGCCATTGCCGCTCCTGCCGCTCGTGGTCGGCCGGGCCGGTCAATGCCTTCACCCTGTGGAAGCCCGAGAACGTGAAGGTCGCCAAGGGCGCGGAGTTCGTCGGCAAGTTCATGAAGACGCCGGTGAGCGACCGCAAGTTCTGCACCAAATGCGGCGGCCATCTCATGACCGACCACCCGCCGCTCGGCCTGGTCGACGTCTATGCCGCGACGATCCCCAGCGTCGACTTCGTGCCCGGCGTCCATGTGAACTATTCCGAGACCGTGCTGCCGATGAAGGACGGGCTGCCCAAGCTGAAGGATTTCCCGGCCGAGCTGGGCGGGTCGGGCATCGCGGTGCCAGAATAACAAAGGACATCGTGGAATCAGACTCCTCTCCCCCGCTAGGGGGAGAGGACGGGTGAGCGGGATACGGACGTCGTTGCCCCCTCACCTAGCCTCTCCCCCTAGTGGGGGAGAGGAACTTGAGTTGAGAAAGTCTTGCTCTAGAACGCCGGAACCGGCGCCTGGGGTACGTCCTTCCAGAAATCGGGGTCGTGGCCGAAGAACAGCTTGGCGCCGCCCTTCTCCAAGGCCTCCAGGCGGTCGAGCGACGCCAGCATCTGCTCGCGGTCGTAGACGAAGCGCGGCAGGCGGCGCTCGCGCAGCGTGCGGCAGAAATAGCAGGCGTCGCCGGTCAGCACGATCTCGCCCTTGTCGGTACGCACCTTGAGCGACTGGTGGCCGGGCGTGTGGCCGTAGGTGGGAATGCACACCACGCTGCCGTCGCCGAACAGGTCATGCTCGCCCTCGACCTGCTTCACCGCATGGCCGTGGTCGAAGTCGGCCTTGAAAAACCCGACCTTGGCCGCGGTCTCGGGATCCTGCGCCGCTTGCCATTCGCGCCGTTGCACGACCATGGTGGCGTTGGGAACCAGCTCATTGCCGCCAGCGTGGTCGAAATGCAGATGCGAATTGACGATGAAGTCGACCTTGCCCGGATCGCGGTCGATCGATTCCAGCCGCGACTTCACGTCGTCGTCTGGGCCGTACTGCTCGAAGCCGAAGATGCGCGCCACCTGCTCACCGAGACGCCCCGCCGCGTCGGTGCGGCATTGCGGATGCATGCCGGTATCGAACAGGGCGCGGCCCTTGGGGTGTTCGATCAGGTAGGACGGGATCGGCAGCGCCACCGGGCCGTCCTCGCCTTCGATCATATCCTTCAGGCGGCCGACCAGGCGGCCGCAGGTCATGGCATAGAGCTTTGCCGGCATGACTTCCTCGCTTCGCTTACCGAGGTTAGCATAGACCATCCGCCGCGGCGGCGCCGGGAACCGGTCGGCCGCGGCGGGCGTTTTCGTCCGTTCCCTCCATCGACCGCAATCAAGGACATGCTGATGTTCAACGCCAGCAGGGCATGAGCGCCCCGATTGAAAGCTATGGCCTGATCGGCGACTGCCAGACCGCGGCGCTCGTGGGCCTCGACGGCTCGATCGACTGGTTGTGCTGGCCACGGTTCGATTCGGACGCGTGCTTTGCTGCCCTGCTGGGCACGTCGTCGCACGGTCGCTGGCTGATCAGGGCGTCGGACGACAACGACGCCGTCGAGGTGTCGCGCCGCTACCGGCCCGATACGCTCGTCCTCGAAACCACCTTCAAGACCGAGACCGGCACCGCCACCCTGATCGACTTCATGCTGCCGCGCGGGCGGACGTCGGATCTGATCCGCCTGGTCCGCGGCGTCGAAGGCGAAGTCGCCATGTGCATGGAGCTGGCCCTGCGCTTCGGCTACGGCGCCACCATCCCCTGGGTGAGCCGGCTCGAGGACGGCACGCTGCGCGCCGTCGCCGGGCCCGACATGGCCGTGCTGCGCACGCCCGTCACGCTGTGGGGCGAGAACTTCAAGACGGCGGCGATGTTCACGATCGCCAAGGGCCAGACCATGCCCTTCGTGCTGAGCTATGGGCCCTCGCACCTGCCGGTCCCCGAGGCGGTCGATCCCGAGGCCGCGCTCGAGGCCTGCGTGCAGTTCTGGACCGAGTGGACGGGCGCCACCAAGACCGACGGCCCACATTCCGAAGCCATCAAGCGCTCGCTGATCACGCTCAAGGCTCTCACCTACGCGCCGAGCGGCGGCATCGTCGCCGCGCCCACGACCTCGCTGCCCGAACAAGCCGGCGGCCCGCGCAACTGGGACTACCGCTACTGCTGGATCCGCGATTCGACGCTCACCCTGCTCGCCCTGATGAATGCCGGCGTCTATGACGAGGCGACGGCATGGCGCGACTGGCTGCAGCGCGCCGTCGCCGGCAATCCTGCCGACATGCAGATCATGTACGGCATCATGGGCGAGCGGCGGCTGATGGAATGGGAAGTCGACTGGCTGCCGGGCTATCTCGACTCAAAGCCGGTGCGGATCGGCAACGCGGCCTCCCTGCAGTTCCAGCTCGACGTCTATGGCGAGCTCATGGATACCTTCGAGCAGGCACGCAAGGGAGGGCTTGCGCCTGCCGAGAGCGCCTGGGACGTGCAGATCCAGCTGGTCAGGCATGTCGACGAGTATTGGTCCCTGCCCGACTACGGCATCTGGGAGACACGCGGCCCGCCGCTCCACTTCGTCTATTCCAAGGTGATGGCCTGGGTGGCCTACGATCGCGCCATCAAGGCGATCGAGCGCTACGGCCTGCCCGGGCCGGTCGATGAATGGCGCGTCACGCGCACCAGGATCCATGCCGAGATCTGCGAGCACGGCTTCGACGCGGCGCGCAACACCTTCCGCTCGGCCTATGGCGAGACCACCCTGGACGCCAGCCTGCTGCTGATGGCGCAGGTCGGCTTCATTGCGCCGAAGGATCCGCGCTACATCGGCACGATCGAGGCGATCGAACGCGAGCTCTTGGTCGACGGCTTCGTCAAGCGCTACAACACCCACGAAACCGACGATGGTCTCGCGCCCGGCGAAGGCGCGTTCCTGGCCTGCAGCTTCTGGCTGGCCGACGCCTACGTCTCGGTCGGCCGGCAGGACGATGCCGACAGGATGCTCGAGCGGCTGCTGTCGATCCGCAACGATCTCGGGCTGCTGGCCGAGGAATACGACACGGCCAATGGCCGCCTGATCGGCAACTTCCCGCAGGCCTTCTCGCATGTCGGCCTGATCAACACCGCCTTCAACCTGACCCGCGCTCACCGCCCCGCCGAGCAGCGCGCCAGGGTCAACGGCTCGGGCGTTCAGACGCCGGAAGAACCCAAGAAGCCGCGGCGTCCCGGCAAAGGCCACGAAAAAATGGCCGAGCCGGGCGGCCACCACGTCAGGCGTCGAGCGCCTTCTTCAAAAGCTCGTTGACGGCCTTGGGATTGGCCTTGCCGCCGGTCGACTTCATCACCTGGCCGACGAACCAGCCGAACAAAGTGGGCTTGGCCTTGTATGCCGCGACCTGGCCGGGATTGGCGTCGATCACCGCCTTGATGGCGGCCTCGATGGCGCCGCTGTCGGTCACCTGCTTCAGGCCGCGCTCCTCGACCAGCGCCGCCGGGTCCTTGCCGGTCTCCTCCATGGCGACGAACAGGTCCTTGGCGATGCGGCCCGAGATGGTTCCGTCGGCAATGAGATCCAAGAGCTTGCCGAGCGAGGCCGCGCTGACCGGCGACTCGGCGATGCCGACCCCGCGGCGGTTCAGCATGGCGAAGAAATCGCCGGTGACCCAGTTGGTCGCCTGCTTGGCGTCGCGCCCCTTGGCCACCGCCTCGAAGAATTCGGCCGTGTCCTTCTCGGCCACCAGGACGCCGGCATCGTAGGGCGAGAGGCCGTAATTGCCGATGAATCGGTTCTTCCGGGCGTCGGGCAGCTCGGGCAGGCCGGCCTTGATCTTCTCGACATAATCCTGTGTGAGGACCAGCGGCAGCAGGTCGGGATCGGGGAAGTAGCGGTAGTCGTGCGCATCCTCCTTGGAGCGCATCGAGCGCGTCTCGCCGCGGCCGGGATCGAACAGGCGCGTCTCCTGCACGATCTTGCCGCCGCCTTCGATCAGCTCGACCTGGCGCCGCGCCTCGTACTCGATCGCCTGCCTGACGAAGCGGATCGAGTTCACGTTCTTGATCTCGCAGCGCGTGCCCAGTTCGCCGCCGGGCTTGCGCACCGAGACGTTGACGTCGCAGCGCATGGAACCCTCGTCCATGTTGGCGTCGCAGGTGCCGAGATAGCGCACGATCGAGCGCAGCTTGGTGAGATAGGCCGCGGCCTCGTCGGCCGTGCGCATGTCGGGCTTGCTCACGATCTCCATCAGCGCCACGCCCGACCGGTTCAGATCGACATAGGTCTGGCTGGGATGCTGGTCGTGCAGGCTCTTGGCCGCGTCCTGCTCGAGATGGAGGCGCTCGATGCCGATCGTGCGTGTCTTGCCGTCGGGCAGGTCGATCTCGACCGCACCTTCGCCCACGATCGGATCCTTGTACTGCGAGATCTGATAGCCCGCCGGCAGATCGGCATAGAAGTAGTTCTTGCGGTCGAACACCGAGCGCAGGTTGATCCGGGCATTGAGCCCCAGCCCGGTGCGCACGGCCTGCTCGACGCAGCGCTCGTTGATGACGGGCAGCATGCCGGGCATGGCGGCGTCGACCAGCGAGACCTGGGTGTTGGGATCGGCGCCGAACGTGGTCGGCGCGCCGGAAAAGAGCTTGGCGTCGGAGATCACCTGGGCATGGACTTCCAGCCCCAGGACGATTTCCCACTCGCCAGTTTCACCTTTGATCAAAGACATGTTCCGCCCGGTGGATGATACGACGCGAGGCTAATTAGGGCTTGGATTGGCGAATGTCTACCTGGCGGAACAGGCCGGCGCGGCGTTGCCCGACTTGCGTCACCGCGGCGGCGTCCACAATGTCAGGAACCGTTGCACCACGGCAGCCGAATTGTCCGATGCGAGCTGCAGGAACGTGCGCAGCTCGTTGGCGCCCTCGTCGCCGCCTGCGAGATCGGAGAGGCTGCGAAAGGAGATGAACGGCACGCCATTGGCGTAGGCGACCGTCGCCACCGCGGCGCTCTCCATGTCCAGCACCTGCGCCTTGAACGTCTCGAAGGCGTACCGGCGGAACGCGGCATTGTCGACGAAGGCCGAACCCGATACGCCGTTGCCGCCCACGACCAAACGTGGCTCATGGGACAGGCAGGCTTGCGCCGCCGTGCAGCGCTTGACCGCGACAGCACCAATTCTGCCCGCGGCGGCCAGCATGTCGGGATCGGCCTCGAACCAGAATCGGTTCTCCCTCCCGCCTCGGGCGCTGCGCACCTCGACATCCGTCGGGAAGATCATGCCGAAGTCGGGATAGGGCGTCGGTATCCAGGACGGCGGCTGGAATCTGCCGTCCGTTTCGCGCGCGAAAACGGCCTCGAGATACTGGCCCCAGCGGCCGGCGGCCACGACATCGCCGATATGCAGTCCCGGGTCGACGCCGCCGGCGATGCCGCTTATCACGATGCCGGTGATGTCGAAGCGGTCGAGCGCGAGCTGGGAATTCATGGCGGCGTTCACCATGCTGACGCCGCTCAGGAACAGCACCACCTTGCGACCGGACAGCGTGCCGGTGGCGAACTCGACGCCATTGGCATGGTAGCTCTTCGCCTCGCCAAGGTTGGCCTTCAGCGACTTCCATTCCGGCTCATAGGCGGACAGCACCGCGATGCGCGGCTCGGGATCGAGGCGATCAACGGCGCGCGCGGGTGCCGCAAACGCAAGCAGCAGATACAGGGCGGCAACGACGGTGCGCATGGTGTTCGATCTCCCGGCGCTCAATAACCGGACGGCCGGCCCTTGGCAAAAAAAACGATTCGTGCCCTGCTGCTCAGGACGGGGAGCCGAACATGATGCTTTCGATGCGCCGAATCGTGCTTTTCACCAAGGACATGCCTGGCATGGTCGCCTTCTATCGCGACACCTTGGGTCTCAAGGTCGCCAAGGACGAAAAGGGCTGGAAAGAGTTCGACGCCAACGGCTGCGTCATCGCCCTGCACAACGGCACCTCCTCGCCGGGCCGGCGGCCGCCCAAGATCGGCTTCTGGGCCAAGGACATCGCCGCCGCCCGGCAGGAACTTTTGGGACGCGGCGCCAAGATGTCGAAGTTGATGGTGGGCGCCGGGCTCATCCGCTGCGAGGGCAAGGATCCCGACGGCAACCCCTTCTCGATTTCCGACCGGCGATGACGGTGCTGCAGATTCGCGATGCCGTTGCTGCCGACGCCGAGGCCGCCTGCGAGGTGATGCGCCGGTCGATTGCCGAGCTTTGCACGGCCGACCACCGCGATGATCCCGAGATCCTGGCGCAGTGGCTGGCCAACAAGCGACCGGAGATCTTCCGCGGTTGGATGGCGCAACCGGGCAAGTCGTTCCTCGTCGCAACCGAAGGCGACAGCATCCGGGGTGTCGGGTCGGTGACCGACGCGGGAGAGATCACCCTGAACTACGTCTCGCCCGATGCGCGCTTTCGCGGCGTCAGCCGCGCCCTGCTGGCCGCCCTCGAACGAAGGGCGGCCGAACGCGGCAATGACGCCTGCACGCTGGCCAGCACGGCGACAGCGCGACGCTTCTATCTCGCCAACGGTTACGTCGAAACCGGCGCGCCGCGTCTCAATTTCGGAACCCAATCCGGCTTCCCCATGCGCAAGGCGCTGAAGTAGGCTGAGCGCCAACAAGACATGAGTGAGTTCAGGGAGGAGTTTATATGACGACGCTTCAACGCCGTTCGCTGCTCATTGGCGCCACGGCCGCCACACTCGGTGCGCCCGCCATTGTCCGCGCGCAGGGAGAGTGGCCCAAGGGACCGATCAAGATCATCGTGCCCTTCCCGCCGGGCGGCTCGACCGATCCGGTGGCGCGCATCATCCAGGCCAAGCTGATCGAGACCACGGGCTGGAACATCATCGTCGACAACAAGCCGGGCGGCACCGGCGCGGTGGGCTCGGCGGTTGCCGCCAAGTCGGCGCCCGACGGCCAGACCTGGATGCTCACTTTCGACAGCCATATCCTCAATCCGGCCTTCGCGCCCAGCCTGCCCTACAAGGACTCCGAGCTGCTGAACGTCATGCTGATCGGCCGCACGCCGCAGGCCATCGCCGCGCATCCCGACCGGCCCTACAAGACCTTCGCCGAGGCGGTCGAGGATGCCAAGAAGCGGCCGGGCAAGGTCAGCATGGGTGTGCTGGGCGCCAGCCAGGCGCTGGTGCTGATGACCCTGATCAAGAAAGAGAACGACGTCGACCTCAACCTGATCCCCTACAAGGGCGGCGGCCCGCTCAACCAGGACATCTTGGCTGGCGTCACCGACATCGCGATCGGCAGCACGACGTCGCTCAGCCCGCATTTCCGCGCCAACAAGGTCCGGCCGATCGGCGTCACCGGCGAGCAACGCACGCCGGCGCTGCCCGACACACCGACGCTGATTGAGCAGGGCATCAAGGGCTTTCCGTCCTACTCGTGGTGGGGCATCTACGCGCCGACCGGCACGCCGCGGCCGATCGTCGATCGCATGAACGCCGAGGTCGCCAAGGCCGTGCACTCGGCCGACGTGACGCAGAAATTCGTCGACCAGTTCAACATGGAGATCCTGACGACCTCGCCGGAAGCCTTCGCGGAATTCCAGAAGGTCGAGCAGGAGCGCTGGACCAAAGTCATCAAGGACAACGACATCCGGGGCGACTAGTCATATGGAGCGCGAACCTCCAGGTCCGCCTCTTCGTCTTTGCTGGGAGCGCGCCACTCCGTGGCGCATCTTTGTTGATCACACAGCCCATGAGTGCCACTGGAGTGGCGCGCTCCCAGCCATGAGCGGACCTGGAGGTCCGCGCTCCGTATGAGGCCTACGTTTTAATAAGCTTCTGCAGCTCGCCGACGGCGCGGAAGAAGCTGTCGGCGGGGGTCGAGTCGGGATCGATCAGGCGGTGAAGGCGGAAGCCGTCCTCCAGCGCCAGCACCATGGCGCTCGCCCAGGCACGGTCGGCGACGTCCACTCCGGCAAGAACTTCCGCGACCAGGGCGCGGCGCGCCCGCAGGCGCTTGGCGAGCTCGGGCCGGCGGCGCTCGGAGCGGGCGGCGAACAGGATCAGCTCCATGTGCAGCAGCGGCGCGCGGCCCAGCGGATCGTGGCGGCTACGCTCGGCGGTGCGCAGCGCCGCGACGAAATCAGCCGGATCGCGGTGGCGCGCCAGCAGCTCGCGATGATGCTTCAGCGACCGTTCGACGTGGTCCTCCAGCATGGCGATGATCAGGTCGTCCTTGTCGTCGAAGTTGGAATAGAAGGCGCCGCGCGTCAGCCCGGCGGCGGTCGCGATCATTTCGATGCTGGCCGCGCCGATGCCGTGCTCCTCGAACACTTCGGCGGCCGCTTCGAACAGCTTTTCCCGCGTCTCGTCGCGGGTGGGACGGGTGCGCACTCTTGACATGACATGGATTCTAGCACATTGCAACTCGATACAGTATTGTATCGAATTGCAGAAGCGAGGTTTCCCATGAGCAAAACCCCAAGCACGCCCAGCCTGGCCGACCGGTTCTTCGTCGAAGCGATGTCGCCCGCCTTCCGCGAGGACCCCTATGCGTATTATGAACGCTTCCGCGGGCCCAGCCCGCTGCTACGCGTGGCCGAGACGATCTGGTTCGCACTGGGCCATGCCGACGTCACCACCCTGTTGCGCCATCCCCGGATGTCGACCGACGAGCAGCAGCACGCCGCGACCGAGGCCGGCAACGCGCTCGACCCCAACCGCACGCGCAGCCTGCTGTTCATGGACCCGCCGGACCACACACGGCTGCGCAATCTGGTCGCGCGCGCCTTCACGCCCAGGCGCATCGAGGGCCTGCGCGCCGCCACCGCGGCGATCACGGCGGAGCTGCTCGACGCCATGCCGGCCGACGGCACGCCGGTCGATCTCATCCCGGCCTTCGCCTATCCGCTGCCGGTCCGCGTCATCTGTCGCCTGCTGGGCATTCCGGAAGCCGACGAGGCGGTGTTCACCGGCTGGTCGCACGGCATCGCCCGCTCGCTCGATCCTTCGGTCCTGCGCTCACCCGCGATCGACGCCACCATCGATCAGGCGCGAAGCGAGCTGCGCGCCTATCTCGGCGCCCTGCTTGAATTCCGCCGCAAGAGCCCGGGCGACGACCTGCTGTCGGGGTTGGCCGCCGTCGACGCCGACGGCGATCGCATCTCGTCGGGCGAAGTCCTGTCGCTCGCGGTGCTGCTCCTGGTCGCGGGCCATGAGACGACTGTCAACCTGATCGGCAACGGCATGCTTGCGCTCTTGCGCGCACCCGACCAGCTCGCCTTGCTGCGGCGCTCGCCGGAACTGGTGGGTGGCGCCGTCGACGAGCTGCTGCGCTTCGACGGGCCGGTGCAGATCACCCAGCGCATCGCCACCGAGGACATGGAGGTCGTGGGCTGCCAGGTCCGCCGCGGCGACGAGATCCTGCTGGTGCTGGGCGCCGCCAACCGCGACCCTGCGGTATTCGCCGAACCCGATCGCCTCGACGTCACGCGCGATGCCCGCCGCCATGTCGGCTTCGGCGGCGGCATCCATCACTGCCTGGGCGCGGTGCTGGCGCGGATGGAAACCCAGATCGCGCTCGCCGCTCTGCTCGAGCGCTTCGGCCGCATCGAGCTGGCGGGCGCGCCGGTGCGCCGCCCGACCTTCACCCTGCGCGGGCTGGAATCGCTGCCGATAGCACTGTGAGGGATGTGCGATGTATCCAGCCTACTTGGGACTTGCCGGCGCGGTGGCCTTCAACATCGCATCGTACCTTGTTTACAAGTCGATCGCCGACGCCGCGCCACATGTTTGGTGGCCGAAGTTCACCGTCGGACTGATGCTCGGCGGCACCAATGCCTTTCTGTTTGCGCGTTCGATCAAGGCGATCCCGCTGTCCGTCGCCTATCCTGTCTTCACGGGCGCCAGTTTTGCATTCATCACGCTCGCGGCGGCCGTTGCCTTCCACGAACGCCTCTTGCCGATCCATCTCCTCGGCATCGGCTTTGTTATGACGGGTATCGTTCTGGTCACGAGATGAAGGCGCAACCTAGGGCATTCCCACCTGCGGACCGCGCACCAGCCGGCCGGGCAGCGCGCCGGTCGCCTCGCCGTCGCGATAGGTGACGGCGCCCGAGACGACGGTGGCGCGATAGCCCCGCGCCTTCTGCAGCAGGCGCTTACCGCCGGCCGGCAGGTCCCACTTCATCACCGGCGCCTCGACGCGAAGCTTGTCGAAGTCGATGACATTGAGGTCGGCCTTCCAGCCCGGCGTGATCCGGCCGCGGTCGTCGAGGCCGACGGCCTTGGCATTGTCGAGCGTATGGCGCTTGACCAGCCATGACACATCGAGCCTGCCCGAGGCGCGATCACGGCCCCAGTGCGCCAGGAGAGAGGTCGGGAAAGAGCCGTCGGAGATCAGGCCGACATGCGCCCCGCCATCGCCCAGCCCGATCAGCGTATGCGGGCTCTGCATCATCTCGCTGCAGCAATCGAGGTTGTAGGCGGCGAAGTTGGCGAAGGGCGCGAAGATGAAGTTCTTGCCCTCGCCTTCGATCAGGTAGTCGTACACGACCTCGCGCGGATCGCGGCCTTCGCGGCGGGCGCGGCCGCCCAGCGAGCTCTCCTGCGCCGGCTCGTAGTCCGGCGGATCGCCCAACGGGAACATGCGGTCGTAGTCGGTGAGCCGCGCCGCCATGTCGGAGCGCAGCGGCTCGTGCGCCTCCGCGAGCAGGGTCGCGCGGAAGGCCGGATCGCGCAGGATGGCGAGACGCTCGGCCACGCTCTTGTGCTGGATCGCCTTGTAGGAGCGGCACATCGAGAACGGGATGCGGCTCGCCTGCAGGCCCTGCAACACGCCGATCGGCCGCGGTGCGACCTGCGCCTTGGCGGCATGGCCTTTGGCCGCCAGCCCCTCGACGAGGCCGAGCAGGCGCCGCCAGCTCTCGGGCTTGGAATGGCGCTGCGCCAGCGATACCGAGAACGGCCGGCCCGACGCCGCGAGCAGCCGCTCGATCATCTCGAATTCGCTCTCGGGGTTGGGCGTGTTGAAGTCGGAGATGAATTCTATGACGCCCCGGCCCGCGTCCTTCATGCCGAGCGCGATGCCCAACAGTTCTGCCTCAGAGGCACGCAGTGAGGGAGTCGGGTCACCCTTGACCGTGCGATGGTTGAGGGTGCGCGAGGTCGAGAAGCCGAGTGCGCCGTCGCGCATCGCCTCGGCCGTGAGGGTGCGCATACGCGCCACCTCTTCCGGCGTCGCCTCCTCGAGCCTGGCGGCGCGCTCGCCCATCACGAACACGCGCAGCGCGCCGTGCGGCAGCTGGGCGCCGAGATCCATGTCGCGCGGCCTGGCTTCCAGCGCATCGAGATACTGGCCGAAGGATTCCCATGACCAGTTGAGGCCTTCGTCGAGCGCCGCGCCGGGAATATCTTCAACGCCTTCCATCAGCTCGATCAGGCGCTGGCGGTCCTCGATCTTCACCGGCGCAAAGCCCACGCCGCAATTGCCCATCACCGCCGTCGTGACGCCGTGCCAGCTCGAGGGCTGCAGATGCGAGTCCCAGGTCGCCTGGCCGTCATAGTGAGTGTGGATATCGACGAAGCCCGGCGTAACGAGCAGGCCCTTGGCGTCGATTTCCTCGGCGCCTTTGCCCAAAACCTTGCCGACCGCAACGATCTTGCCGTCCTTCACGGCGACGTCGGCCTCGTGCAGGGCAGCGCCCGTGCCATCGGCCAGAGTGCCGCCGCGCACGACCAGATCGAATTCCGTCGCCATGTCTCTCTCCTGGGTTGGC
>DATHNU010000863.1:0-4426 GCA_035485695.1 Reyranella sp.
GCGGTCGGTGCCGATGCGGCAACCGCCCATCGGATGCGCGCTCTGGATCGAGATCTTGCCGAGCTTGAGATGCCGGCGGTCGATCAGCGCATCGACGCGATCTCGATCCGCCTGCTCGATGAGAAACCGGTCGGCCGCCGGGGCGTGCACGCGCGCGGCGCCGCCGGCAAAAAAGATCTTGGCGGCGATCCGCTGCGAGGCGACCAGCGCGTCGAGCGTGCGCTCGGAAAATGTGTAGTGCAGGACCGGGTTGCCCTCGGAATCGGCGGTGATGCGGTTCTCTGCCTCCGCCCCATCCGACACCAGCACGAGGATCATCTGCAGGCGGCGGAAATCCGCCATCATGGCGCTGTGCGGCGCACCGAACCCGGCAAGACTCTTGGCCGTCGTGAACGGGAAATACATGCAGGTCTCGAGGATGAACTCATCCTGTTCTTCGAAGTCGTCGCAGTAATAGGTCTTGGGGAAGCCGTAATAGTTGATGATCGGCCGGTCGTGCTGCGCCACCAGGGTGAGCGCGGGGTGACAGGTGAAGTAGCGGCCGAGCGCCGGCAGATCGACCGGCAGGCGGGAATGGGCGAGCAGCGCCGAGCTGTGCATGGCGCCGGCGGCGACCACGACGGTGCGGGCGCCGAGGCGGCAGGGCCCGCTCGGCCAGGCGGACGGGCGGCCGTAGGGTGACGCTACCACTTCCGCCTCGACGCCTTGCGGCGTGATGCGATGCACCCGGCAGTTGGTAATGACCTGCACGCCGCCCGCTTCGGCGGCCGGCAGCTGGACTCGGTTGGTGCCCTGCTTGGCCTGGTTCGGGCATCCCATGTTGCACATGCCCGAGCCCTTGCAGCCCTTGATGTTGACCGGGAAGCGCTTGACCGCATAGCCGAGCGCCCGGCAACCGTCGGCGAAGAGCTGGTTGTTCTCGTTGACATCCTCGTCGGGCAGCTCGTGGACGTTGTTCTGCTGCTTGTAGCGCCGCATGCGCGGCGCCAGATCGTCGAGCGTCAGGCCGGGAACGGCCCAGCGTTCCAGCGAGCGCTGCGGGATTTCGATCGAGGTGCCGGTATAGGCGAGCGTCGAGCCGCCGTAACCGCGGGCGCAGGCGACGTTCAGTGTCTGGTCGCGATTGCCGATCGCGCCCGAATCGAAGAACAGCTTCTCGGCCATTTCCAGTTCGCGGCCGGTGAACTCGTCGTCGTTGAAGTGCGGGCCCCATTCGAGCACGGCGATGCGCGCGCCGTCGGCGCAGAGCGGCGCCAGCGCGCTGGCGACGGTGCCGCCGCCCGCCCCCGAACCGATGATCAGGATGTCGAACTGGGCGTCCATGGTTCAGCCGGCCGACGGCAGCTGATGGCGGTGCAGGCGCACGTTGCCCTCCTCCTTCGAGGGGAAATAGAGGATCCGCTGCAGGACGCCGGCCTGGCTGTAATAGCCGAGGAAAACCAGGGTTTTCAGGCCCCAGATGCCGACCCGCAGCAGGGTGAGCGGCGCACTCTCGAGAATGCGCAGCCAGCCGGCCTGGCGCTCGGGCGGCAGGTGCTCGAACCGGCGCAGGGTGAAGGGCACCGTCATCCAGCGAATCGCCAGCAGCAGCAGCTTGAATTCGAGCTGCTGCAGGCGCGGACGCGGATGGAGTTCTTCGTCGACCGCGGCCAGCAGCGGATCGGTCACTTGCGTCGGCGCGCCGGCGCTTTCCGGCACGATGCAGGCGGCAAGGCACAGGAGGAACCGCTGCTGGCTCGAACTCAGCACCGGTTGCCGTGCCGGACTGTCCATTCCAGAACCTCCCGTGGTCTTGCAACGCCGTGACACGATTATTGCCTGATCCGGACGCGCCGGCAAAACCTGAAGTTGAGTTTCTCTGGCCGCCGCGACCTATCGTGGCTGCGGCAAGATCGAGGATATGGCCGAAGCGGCGCGCGGGAATGTGACACACCGCACACACCCGGAGCGGGAGCGCGGCTGCGCCATCATAATCATGGCAAACCCCGGCGGCGCTCCCCACATTGAAGCGCGGTAGAGGGCGTCCCCGGAATTACGTCGACGGCCGGCTTTGCTTCCTTCGAAAACGAAAGAGAGACGCCATGTCCAAGCTGATCATGATGGTGCGCCATGCCGTTGAAGATTACCGGAAGTGGCGGCCGGTATTCGACGGCGATATGGGCAAGCAGAAGGCGGCCGGCCTCACCAATCCGACCGTTTACCGCTCGGCCGACGACGGCAATTCCGTCCTGATCCTGTGGGATGCCGAGGACAGGCAACGGGCCAACGACTTCGCCACGGCGGCCAGCCTGAAACTGGCGATGACCCATGTCGGCGTCGTGGGTACGCCCGACGTGACCTTCCAGGAAGCGGCCTAACACCGCGGCTTCAGCTTCCCTCTTTGTGCTTCCGCGTCTGGGCAGGCGCGGCCGGCAAAGAGGCGGGCTGTTCGATTCCGAACACGCTTCTCCCGCCATAGCCGGCCGACGCGCGCCTCTCCTCGGCGATCAGCACCTCGACTCCGGGTCCGTCGGCATGGCGCTCGAGCCGGCGCGCCTGCTCGTCGAGCCGCTTGATGGCGCCCAGTTCGTCCTCGCGGCCGAGCCTGGCCTGCTGCACGGCCGACTTCAGCACACGGATGGTCTCGTCATAGACGCGGATAGGGACGGGAAACGGGTGCCGGTCCTTGCCGCCATGCGCCAGCGAGAACCGCGCCGGATCGGCAAAACGATAGGGTGCGCCGTGGACGACTTCGGAGACCATGGCCAGCGCCCGCACCGTGCGCGCGCCGACGCCCGGCACCAGCAAGAGCTCGGCAAAGTCCTGCGGTCCGCGGTCAGCCGCCGCGGCGAGCGTGCCGTGCAGGCGCCGGGCCATGACGTCCTTGGGGCGGACGTCGTGGTGCGCCGGCATGACCAGGTGCGGCAGGACGAGCTGGTCGGTAACGGCCGGCGGCAAGGGCTTTTCCGTGCGGGTCTCGAGCTTTTGCAGTTCGCCCGCGATGCCGTCCGGGCCCAGCTGCTCCAGCAGATCGAGCTGGCCGCGGCGTGAGGCCTCCGCTCGGCGGTCCGTCAGGTTGACGATCTCGCCCTGCCCCTTGCCTTCGATCGCGCTGTGCGGCGCCTCGACGAAGCTCGAGAGCCCCTCCGACAGCCAGTGATAGCGCCGCGCCTGGCGATTCCCGCCGTTCATGCCCTGCTGGACGACCACCCACTTGCCGTCGTCGGCGACGATGAAGCCGTGCAGGTAGAGATCGTAGCCGTCCTGCAGCGCGGCGCTGTCGACCTTGGCGACCAGCCGGCTCGAGCGCGCCAGCGCCTGGCCGTCGAGGCCGACCCGATCGCCGATCGCGAGGAGCTCCTGCGGCGTCTTGCGCGAATGGTTGCCGCGGCCGCCGCAGACGTGCAGGCCGAGCTCGCCGGCCAGCGGCGCCAGCCCGCGCTTGAGTGCGCCGATCACGCTGGTCGTGATGCCGGAGGAATGCCAGTCCATGCCCATCACGGCGCCGAACGACTGGAACCAGAAAGGATGGGCGAGCCGGCGCAGCAGCTCGTCGCGCCCGTAATGATGGACGATGGCCTCGCTCATCACCGCGCCCAGCCGGGTCATGCGCTCGGCCAGCCACGGCGGCACCCGGCCGGTGTGCAATGGCAGATTGGCGCTACCGGTTCTTTGAGCCACAGCTTCTCCTGAAATGCCGAACGCGAAGGCCGGTCGCATGCGATCGCGGCGAAAATGGGTATATCAAACTGGAGTAAACCCTGCCCTTCATGTGAAAGTACGCCACGGCGGTCGGGGCAACGGGAAAGACAGCATGGCCAAGGGCAAATCCAGGAAGGGATCGGGCAAGGGCAAGACGCCGGCCAGGCGCAAGGTCGCGAAGGCCAAGAAGCCCGTCGCGCGCAAGACCGCGAAAGCCAAGAAGCCGGTCGTGCCCAAGCCCGTCATCCGGCCCGCGCTCCGCCGGCCGGTCAAGAATCGTCCCTCGGTGGCGCGCATGCCCTCGGCGCGTCCGGCGCCGCACAAGGCGGCCCTGCTGTCGCAGAACATCTACGAGCGCGACCTCGACAAGACGCCCGCCAATTATGCGCCGCTCACACCGCTGCAGTTCATCGAGCGCAGCGCCAGCGTCTACCCCGACCAGGTCGCGCTGGTGCACGGTGCGCGGCGCCAGAGCTGGGCCGAGACCTATGCGCGCTGCCGGCAGCTCGCCTCGGCGCTGGAGAAGGTCGGCATCGGCACGGGCGACACCGTGGCGATCATGGCGCCCAACATCCCGGAGATGTACGAGGCGCATTTCGGCGTGCCGATGTCGGGCGGCGTGCTGAACTCGCTCAACACGCGGCTCGATGCGGCAATGGTGGCCTTCATCCTCGACCACAGCGAGACCAAGGTGCTGCTGGTCGACCGCGAGTACCACCGCGTCGTGACCGAGGCGCTGGCCATC
>DATHNU010000864.1:0-6457 GCA_035485695.1 Reyranella sp.
GGCCGGAGCAGGCGCAGATAGGCCAACGCCAGCCGCACGAGGCAGATCGCCCCGTAAACCAGTAGCCACGTGCCTTCGAGCGAGTACTCTTCCTGAATCACGCCCTCGGCCATGCTGGTGCCCTCGTAGACGAGGCCTACCAGGACAGTGATGGAAAGCTGGATCCAACCGATCAGGATCTCGCTGCGCTCCTGCTGGCGGCGGATGGCGTCGCGCACCCGGTCGGGCAGGTTTTCCGGCCCGCCGCCTTCGAACAGCCAGCCACGCAGGCGGTCCAGCATCAGCTTTTCTCCAGCCACAGGCTGGCTGAGATCGCATCGGGCGGTCGGGGCAGACGCGGCACCACCGAGGTCTCGAGGCGTGCGCCCAGGCGCCGCTCTGCCCAGGCGCTGGAGAACATCGGCCGATAGGTTTCCGACGCGAGCAGCGGCACCACGCCCTGCTGCTCGTTGTAGGCCCGCCAGCCCCAGATCGGCGGGTAGTCGAAGGGCAGGAAGATGTCGTGGATGTGGATCAGCACGCCGGCCGGCAGCATGGGCAGGACGCGGTTCAGCAGGATGTCGACGTCGCTGCCCGGCATCAGGATATGGCTCGAATCGATGAACAGCGCATCGCCGGGCTTGAGCCCGTCGAACAGCTCGAGCGGTGCCGCCTGCAAGGTCGAGGGCACGACGCGCACGCCCGGCAGGTCGATGATGTCGGCGCGCGGGGCCGGATCGATGGCCACGATCTCGCCGACGCCGCCCAGCGCGCGCGACAGCACGCGGGTCGAGTGGCCGGAGCCGACCTCGACGATGCGCTGCGGCTTGCGCTCGCGCACCAGGGTGTAGGCGACGGCGGCGTCGAGCGAGGGGAACCACGACTGGTCGAACAGGCTCCTGAGGGTTTCGAGCTGGGCGGCGTGGGCATCGACGGCGTCGAGGACGCCGATGAATGTCGCGGCATTCTTCTCGAACAGCCGCTCGATCACCGGATAGGGCGGCTGCGCGCCGGGCGGCAGCAAGAGCGGCGCGTAGCGGTGCGGGATGAACCAGCCCCGCGGCTTCAGGCCGAGCACGGTCGGCAATCCAAGCGCCAGCCGGCGCCAGCGGCCGCGCAAGGTTGACGCGGCACTCATCGACCCGTGCCCATCAGAGCGCGCTCACGGACTGATCGTCAGCCCTTCGTGGGCGACGATCACGCGCGGCAGGCCGTTCGGCGCGGTACCGGGCCGCGCCATCGCCGCCTCGCGCGCCACCCCGTCCATGAAGGCGTCGTCGTGGCTTGGATCGTGATGGAAGATGGCGAGCGTGCCGACCTGGGCAGCATTGGCGATGCGCATGCCCTCCTGCCAGGTCGAATGGCCCCAGCCGCGGTAGCGTGCAAACTCGTCGTCGGTGTAGCTCGAGTCGTAGATCATCACGTCGGCGCCGCGGCACAGCTCGACGATGGTCTCGTCGGGGCCGCCGCCGCGATGCTCGGTGTCGGTGATGTAGCAGATCGACTTGCCGCCGAATTCGACGCGATAGCCAGTGGCGCCGTTGGGATGGTGGAGCGGCGCCGTGCGCATCGCCATCGCGCCGCAGGCGAGCTGCTGGCCGCTCTTGAACTCCTTGAACTCGACCCGCGCCTGGAAGACTTCGAGCGACACCGGATAGAGCGGCGCCTTCATCAGGTTGCTGACGACGTTCTTCAGCGTGTAGGGCGGTTCGAGGTGACCCGCCCACAGGCGCACCGCGTTGCCCTTGCCGAACAGCGGCGCGAAGAAGGTGAGGCCCGAGATGTGGTCGAGATGCGTATGGGTGAAATAGATGTCGATATCGATCGGCGTCTGACGGGCGAGATCGACGCCCAGGGGCCGAATGCCGGTTCCGGCGTCGAAAATGAGTCGGCGACCGCCGGCAGTGACCTCCAGGCAGGAGGTGTTGCCGCCATAGCGCATATATTCGGCACCGGAGCACGAAATCGAACCTCGCACGCCCCAGAACCGGACTTTCAGACCATCGCCCAAAGGCATGTTTCCCCAGTAGCCCTTGGGCGCAGAGTCCACGTGCCGGCCGCTCGCGTCAACCGACGCCGGACGCATGTTCGGATGCCGTAATTGTGGCAGTGTTCTTGCCTATACATCCAACAGGCGGATTTTGGCGTATTTTGCAGGCTAGCCGTGAATTCGTCGGTCGAGCGCGTTGCCTGCTGCCTTGTTCGGAGCAATACTTCCACCATGGAACTCAAAAACCAAGCTGCCCGGTCTGCGATCGTCCAGCCGCCGATGCGCGAAGCGAAGTTCGCCATCGGGCAGGTGGTGAAGCATCGTATCTATCCGTTCCGCGGCGTCATATTCGACGTCGATCCGGTGTTTGCGAATACCGAGGAATGGCTGGCGTCGATCCCCGAAGAGGTGCGACCGCGCCGCGACCAACCATTTTATCACCTGCTGGCCGAGAACGCGCAGACCACCTACGTCGCCTATGTCTCGGAGCAGAACCTGCTGCCCGACGAGACCGGCAAGCCGGTGTCCCATCCGCAGGTTCCGCATTTCTTCAAGGAGTTGAAGCGCGGTCATTACGTATCGCGCGACCGCGCCTTGCACTGAGGCCGCGTCCTCTCCTCTAGTGGATATCCTCGGAGGCCGCGAAGGCCTTGCGCAGGACCTCGATCCCGAAGCCCTTCTTCCTGGCCGCATCGAGGATTACCTTCTCCTTACGCGCCAGCAGATCGATCGCCGCCGGCAGCTTGGCGGCTAGCTCGTGCGGGATCACCACCGCGCCGTGACGATCGGCGTGGATCAAATCTCCGTGCACGACGGTCATGCCGAAGATATCGACCGGCATCCCCCAACCCTCGACATGGACATGGGCATGGCTGGGGCCGACCTTGCCGGCCAGGATCGGGAAGCCCTTGGCGAGCACGGTGAGGTCGCGCACCGAACCGTTGGTGACGCAGCCCAGCACGCCCAACCCGCGATGCACGGTGCTGTTGACCTCGCCCCACATGGCGCCGGTGCCGGGATTGGAATCGAGATCCTGGATGACCGCCAGCGTCGGCCCCTCGCCGCTCACCACGTATTCGTACCAGCCGACCCTTCTTGCCTTCTTCTCGGCGGCCGAGCCGACGGCGGGCTGGGCGGCGCGGATGATGCCGGTGCGGGCAAAGCCCACCATCGGCTGAGCATCGGGCTCGGTCGGATGCATGTGCTGGGTGGTGAAGCCCGCGGCGGTGCGAAAACCGCGCGCCTCTTCCAGCGCGTTGCAGATCGTCGGCGTGTCGACGGCCCGCAAGGCGTCGAACAGTTTCTTCTGGGTTTTGCTGTCCATGATCTCCTCCGGTGTCCGGACCATTCTACGTCGTCCCGAGCAAGGCCCGAAGGGCCGCGTGAAGGGACCTTCTCTCCACAACAAGCCGCATATCGTCGAGGCAAGGTCCCTCGACTACGCTCGGGACGACGGAAAGGGCTTAGTTCAACGGGAACGGAAAATACTTCTCGTTGATCTTCTTGTAAGTGCCGTCGGCCATCATCTCGCCGAACGCCTTGTTGATGGCGTCGCGCAGCTTGGCGTCTTCCTTGCGCAGCCCGGCGGCGACGCCGATGCCCAGCGTCTGGTTGTCCTTGATGTCCTGGCCGACCAGCTCGCAGCATTTGCCCTCGGGCTTCTGGCTCCACAGCCAGAGCTGCGTCTTGTCACCGAACACCGCGTCGACCTCGTCGTTGGCCAGCGCCGTCAAGGCCTCGCCCAGCGTGTTGTAGCGCTTGAGCTGGGCAGAGCGGCGGAAGCTCTTGTCGGCCCAGTCGGCGTGGGTCGAATCGCGCTGCACGCCGATCCGCTTGTTGCGCAGCAAGGAGGGCGGGCCGTCGAACGGCGCGCCCTTGGCGGCGATGAAGGCGCCGGGCGACAGATAATAGCGGCGCGACATGCCGAGCCGCTTGCGCCGCTCGCTGGTCACTTCCAGCGACGACATGATGACGTCGAACTTCTTGTCGATCAGGCCCGGAATCAGATCGTCCCACTTGAAGGCGGCGAACTCGCATTCCGCCTTGATGCGCTGGCACGCCTCCTGCGCCAGTTCCATCTCGAAGCCGGCCGGTATGCCCTTGCGGTCGAGATAGTTGAACGGCGGATAGGCGCCCTCGGTGGCGACCGTGATCTTGAAGGCGGGCGGCGCGAAGGGCGACTTGGCCGCGGGCTTCGCCGCCGGTTGCGCCGGCTTGGCCGGCGGCCGCTGCTGGGCAAGGGCCGCACCCGCCATGGCGAGCAGCGCCAGGAAGAAGGCCGCCAGTCTCATGCGATCAGTCGCTCCAGGAGCGCGTTGAGGCGCTGGCGTCCGGCGGCCGTCGCCTTGAGGTGCGTCGCATCGACCTCCAGGTAACCCGCCGCCACCAGCGGCGCCAAGCGGGCCTCGCCCAGCGCCGACACGGGGTCGGCGCCGGTCATTGACGCGAACAGGGCCCGGTCGATGCCGTCGGCCAGCCGCAGTCCCATCATCAACGCCTCCTCGACCAGATCCCGCCCCTCGACCCTCGACGTCTCCACCGTGCCATGGCCCATACGTTCGACGGCGTCGAGCCAGGCCTCCGGGCCGCTCGTCCGCCGCGTCGCGCGCTTGGCCACGCCTTGGTCACCACTTTCGGCAAACCGGCCGTGCGCGCCGGGCCCGACGCCGACGTAATCCTGATACCGCCAATAGATCAAATTATGGCGGCAGGCAGCCCCCGGCCGGGCATGGTTGGAGATCTCGTAGGCTGGCCGGCCCGCCGCGGCGAGCCGCGTCTGGGTGAGCTCGAACATCGCCGCCGCCTCGTCCTCGCCCGGCAGGATGAAGGCGCCGCGGGCGTGGTCGGTGAAGAAGCGCGTGCCGCGTTCAATGGTGAGTTGATAGAGCGAGAGATGCTCACCCGCGAGGCCGAGCGCCCGTTCCAGTTCGGCCGCCCAGGCGTCGACCGTCTGGCCCGGCCTGGCATAGATCAGGTCGAAGGAGTAGCGCACGAAATGCCGGCGGGCCGTTTCAAGGGCGGCGATCGCCTCGCCGGGGGAGTGTTCGCGGCCAAGGAAGCTGAGCGACGACGCATCGAGCGCCTGCACGCCCAGCGACACGCGATTGACGCCGGCCTCGGCCAAGGCGGCAAAGCGGTCGGCTTCGACCGACGTCGGGTTGGCCTCGAGGGTGATCTCGACGTCGGCGGCAGTGTCCCACAGTGCCCTAACCCGCTCGATGACCGCGCCCACGGTCGCGGGCTCCATCAGCGAAGGCGTGCCGCCGCCGAAGAAGATCGTCTCGACCCGCCGTCCCGGCGCTTCGCGCGCGGCGTGCTCCAACTCCTTCAGCAAGGCTTCGCGCCAACGCCCCTGCTCGACGCCGTCGCGGACATGGGAGTTGAAATCGCAGTAGGGGCACTTCGATTTGCAGAACGGCCAGTGGACATAGACACCGAGCGGCGCGCTCATCGAAAGCAGGCCTCGACCAGCAGGCGGAAGGCGCGGCCGCGATGGCTGATGGCGTTCTTCTCGGCATCCGTCATCTCGGCCGTGGTGCGCGTGTCGCCTTTGGGCTGGAAGCAGGGATCGTAGCCGTGGCCCCCGCTGCCGCGCGGCGGCCAGACGATGCGGCCATCGAGCGTGCCGTGCACCCGCTCGACATGCTCGTCGGGCCAGGCCAGCGCCAGCACGCAATGGAAGGTGGCGGCGCGCGCTTCGTCGGTATCCGGCACCTGGCGCGCCGCCAGCTCGTCCTGGATGCGGCGCATACCGACCATGGCGTCCCGCGTCGGGCCTTCCCAGTCGGCGGTATAGAGGCCGGGCTGGCCGTCCAGCGCATGCACGCTCAGGCCCGAATCGTCGGCGAGGGCGGGCAGGCCGCTCGCACGGGTGGCGGCCAGGGCCTTGATCGTGGCGTTGTCCTCGAAGGTCGTGCCGGTCTCTTCGGGCGCGGCCAGGCCGAGCTCGCCGGCCGAGACGATGTCGACGCCGAAGGGAGAGAGCAGCGTGCGGATCTCGCCCGCCTTGCCGCGGTTGTGGGTGGCCACGACCAGCTTGGGGCCGGCGAAGCGGCGCGGCATTACGATTTGCCGATGGCCAGCCGTTGCAGGCGCGCCAGTTCGCCGACGCCTTTCTTGGCAAGCATGAGCAGCGCCAGGAACTCGGGCTCGCTGAAAGGCTTCTCCTCGGCCGTGCCCTGGACCTCGACAATCCCGCCATCGCCGGTCAGCACGAAGTTGGCGTCGGCCTGGGCGGTGGAGTCCTCGGGGTAGTCGAGATCGAGCACGGGCGTGCCCTCCCACAGGCCGCAGGAGATGGCGGCGACCTGGCCGGTCATCGGATTGGCCGCCAGCTTGCCCTCCTTTACCAGGCGCTCGAAGGCGAAATGCAGCGCCACCCAGGAGCCGGTGATGCTGGCCGTGCGGGTGCCGCCGTCGGCCTGCAGGACGTCGCAGTCGATATTTATTTGTCGCTCGCCCATGGCTGGCAGATTGACGACAGCCCGC
>DATHNU010000865.1:0-4078 GCA_035485695.1 Reyranella sp.
TCGTCGAGAAGATCGAGAAGATCTACGACGAGGTCGGCGGCTTCGGCCAGTTGCTGGTGTTCGGCTTCGACTATGCCGACAACCCCAAGGCCTGGCGGCACTCGCTCGAGCTGCTCTCCAGGGAAGTGCTGCCGAAGGTGCAGCATCTCAAACCCAAGCAGCGCAAGCTGGCGGCCGAATAGGCTTGGCCTTAACACGGCTCAATCCGCCCGACACCGCGCTGGGCAGCTTCAACGCGGTGATGGGCGGCCTGTATCCCGCCGATAACCGCCGTTCGGCCGAGCAAGCGGCGGATTTCGAAGGCCCGTTGTCGCTCAAGGTCGTTCTGCAGGGTCAAGGCCTGTGGCGCACCGGCAAGCGGAGCCACGTGGTTGATGCCGGCTTTTGCCTCGTGCTCAATCAGGGCGAAACCTATTCGCTCGCCTTCGACCGCGACGAACCTGTCGAGACCTTCTGCCCTTTCTTCGCTCGCGGTTTCGCCGAGGCCGCCACAAGATCGCTCGCGGCGAGCGACGAGGTCCTGATCGATGAACCGTTTGCTCCCGCTGGCGCGCTCGTCTTCGCATCGCACGTGCGGCCACTGCCACCGGACCTTGCCGCACCGCTGGGCAGGCTGCGCTGGCTGGTTGGCGAGTCCGAATCCAGCGATTTGATGTGGGACGACGCGTTCGTTGATTTGTCTCTGGCCCTGGTGCGGGCCGCGGCCGGCTGGACCGCCGAGCATGCCGACCGGCGCCACCGGCCCGCCACACGCGGCGAAATCACCAGGCGCCTGAACCGCGCCCGCGATTTCATTCACGCCGAGGCTCACCGGCGCGTCGGCCTCGCCGAGATCGCCGCCGCCGCCAGCCTCTCGCCGCATCACTTTCATCGGCTGTTCGCGGCTGCGTTTCACACTACGCCCGCTCTCTACGTGACGGAACTGCGCCTGGCGCGTGCTGCCCGCCGGCTCGCGGCCACGGACGCGTCGGTCACCGAGACTTGCCTGGCGGTCGGCTTCGAAAGCCTGGGCAGCTTCTCGACCCGTTTCCGCCGCTCGTTCGGCGCCTCCCCGGCGTCGTGGCGCAGAATCGCAAGATCGGAGAAGCAGGCACAAGCCGGCCTCGCCTAGGATGGCGCCATGACCGATATCATCCATGCCCGTGCCATCGTCGTGCTCGGCGACTGCCATATCCATCCGGCGAAGGGTGTCGATTGGCCGCTGTCGGCGCTCGATGCCTTCGAAGGGGCCGGCCTGTTCGTGACCCTGGGCGACATGGGCGAGAGAGCCGGCCTCGACACTCTGGCCCGCCTCGCGCCGGTGATCGGCGTGCACGGCCGCGACGACGAGGATGATCCGCGCACGGCGGCCAAGCTCAGGGTGCTCGAGGCAGGCGGCCTGCGGATCGGCTGCGTCTTCGACCCGGTCGAAGCCGGCGTCGCCTTACAGGCCGTGCCACCGGTCTGGTCGCCGGCCGAAGCGCTGCGGCAGTTGTTCGATGGCCCCCTGGACGTCTTGCTCTGGGCCTCCACGCACACGCCGTCGATCGAGCGCATCGACGGCCGACTGCAGCTCAACCCGGGCAGCGCGACCCTGCCGGGCAAGAACGCGCCCGCCAGCTTTGCCAGACTGACCTTGGCCGCGGGCGCCATAGCGGGCGAGATCGTCTCACTCCGGACACCGTGAACAGACGGCGACCGCCATCAGGGCGCCACCTGTGCCAGACGGGCCCACTCCGCGACCTGCACGCGCGCGACGGCAGCGAAGCCGCCCTTGCCGTCGGGCCGGAAGATCGAGGCCTCGCCTTCGCGGACGTCGAACCAATCCTTGCCGAAGGCGTCGACGATGTTGGGCTTGTGGCTGACCAGAATGATGTTCGTGCCGGCCGCCGGCGGCGTCCCCGCCAGCGTACGCAGGGCAGCTGTCCTGCGGTTGTTCTCGTTCGGCGTGACGACGAGCCCGCCCTCGGCGATGTCGGCCGTCGACGACACCTCGCCGAAGCCCAATAGGGTGCCGGTCTCGACCGCGCGCTGGAACTGGCTGGTCTGGACCTTGCCGATGGGAATTTTCAGCGTGCGAAGCGCATCGCCCATCGACTTGGCCGCCGCGCGCCCCGCATCGTTGAGTTGGCGCTGGTGGGCCGTGTCCTTCGGGTCGAGCGGATTGGTGTCGGCCTGATCGGCATAGGTCGCGCCATGGCGCACGACGATGACGTAGCCTCCATCGCGCAGCGCGGCGACCCAGGCGGGAGCCGCCGCCGGCGTGGATTGGGCCAGGGCGGGTACAACCCACAGGAGAGCGACGAAACCGGCAAGGCGAAGGCAGTGCAGCAGCATGAGATGTCTCCTGGAAGGCCGGGGAGACTAGGCGCAAGCCGCCGCTTTGTCAGCCTGCCTGGTGCTTTGATAGCAGTGCCGCTGCAGCAAATCCCATCGCGGCGACCAGCATGATGCCGGCCAGGCCCCACAACACAGGCGTGTAGCCGCCGAACGCAGCCCAGGCGAGCGAGGCCAGCAACGGGCCGGCCGCGCGCATGATGTTGGTCGGCATGGTGAGCGCGCCGGAGACCACGCCGTAGCCTTCCGGGCCGATGAATTCCGGCACCGCCATGCCGCGCAGGATCGTCACCAGGCCGTTGGCGACGCCGTAGATGATGGCAAACAGGATCAGGCCGTAGACGTCGCTGATACCGGCCGCCAGCATCGCCATCGCGATCGGGAAAGCGAAATAGATGATCGCGCCCAGCTGGATTGTCGTGATGTGGCGCTGGCCCACCATCAGCAGCACGCGGCCCACCACCTGCATGGGACCGATCAGGGCGATGATCGCCATCACCACGCCGATCGGCACGTGGCGATCGTCGAGCAGTGGAATCAGATGGAAGCTCATGGCCGAGAAGGCGAGCCCGTAGCCGGCGAAGGCCACGACCAGGCCCCAGAAGGCCGGCACCCGCACGGCCGCGGCCAGCGGGCTCTTCTTCTGCGTGCCCTCGGCGTGCGGCTTCACCTCGGCGATCGGCACGGGCTTCTCGTGCGGGCCGGGGATGAACAGCCAGTGGATCAGCAAGGCCACGCCAAGATTGATCGCCGCCATCACCTCGAGCGTCGGCCGCCAGCCGATGCGCTCGATCAGGAGCTGCGCGAACGGAATGCCGAAGGTGCTGGCCAGGCCGCCGAGGAAGGTCATCAACAGAATCGCCTGCCGGTAGCGCGGGCCGTAGACCCGCGTGATCACGGCGAAGGCCGGCTCGTAGAGGATGACCGCCTGGCAGGCGCCGAGTCCGATCCACAGGGCGTAGAACATCGGCAGCGACCCTATCTGCGACCACACCACGAGGAGTGCCGCGGCCAGCAGCGAGCCGCCGGTCATCAGCATGCGGCCGTGCCCGCGATCGATCCAGGCGCCGACCGGGATCGAGCACAGGCCGGCGACCAGCAGGCCCGCCGACAGCGCGCCGAACATGGCGCTGCGCGACCAGCCGAGCTCCTGGGTCATCGGCACGACGAACAGCGGGAAGGTGTAGTAGACCAGGCCCCACGAGATGAGCTGGCCGAACGAGAGCATCCAGAGAATGGTCGAGGGGCGCTTTCGCCACTCTTGCCCCGCCTCACCCTTCGCCATAATGACGCCGTCCTCGCCGTTCTTCCGTTACAGAACGATGAAGGTACCGTTGCGCCGCCTTGGAGCATAGCCGCATGAGTTCGACCAAGCGCGTCAATCTCGCCCTGCAGGGCGGCGGCTCGCACGGCGCCTTCGCCTGGGGCGTGCTCGATGCGCTGATCGAAGACGGCCGCCTGGCGTTCGAGGCGGTGAGCGGCACCAGCGCCGGCGCCGTGAACGCCGCGATCATGCTGCAGGGCTGGTCGCAGGGCGGCGGACCGGGCGCGCGCGCAGCGCTCGCCGCCTTCTGGGCCGAGCTCGGCACGATGGCGGTCGCGAGCCCGATCCAGCGGACGCCGCTCGACCGACTGCAGGGCAACTGGAACCTCGACGATTCGCCGGGCGCGCTGTGGGCCGACCTGATCCAGCGCACCTTGACGCCATGGCAGCGCAATCCGCTGAAGTTCGACCCGCTGCGCGAGATGCTGCGCCGGCATT
>DATHNU010000866.1:0-13881 GCA_035485695.1 Reyranella sp.
CGCCGCCCAGGAAGACGACGGTGAGCGCCGCCCACAGGCCCTGCAGCAGCGTCCAGAAGGCGAGCGGTGCGCGCTTTTCCGCGAGTTCCGGCGGGGTGCTGAAACTCGCGCGCGCGAAATAGCCGGCGGCTGCGATCACCAGCGCCGCTGTCACCAGCATGACGGCGGAGAAGCCGTCGGCACGGAGCGCGATGCCGAGCGGCGGCTTCCAGTCGCCCAGGATGTAGACGAGCGGCTGGCCGGTGACCCAGACCTCGACCGCGATGGCGAGCGAAAGACCCAGTCCGGCCGGCATCAAGGCCAGCGCGATGCGTTCGGCATAACGCCCGCCGACTACCAGCGACAGCAGCATGCCGATGACAGGCACGATGATGGCGAGCACGAGCAGATACCCGCCCCCCGTGGTCGCGAGGGCGAGCGCCATCGCCAGCATCAGCCATCGGCTCCGGTGTCGGGTGTTTTCGTCGGCGCGTCGGGGTCGAGCGTGGCGCGCCCGGTTTCCTGGAAGAGCCGCAGCAGCAACGCGACCGCGAGCGCCGTGGCCGAGAAGGCGACGACGATGCCGGTGATGACCATCGCCTGCGGCACGGGATCGGCGGCGAAGCCGGCGGCCGCGCCCTTGCGGGCGATGATGCCGAACAGCAGGAAGACGCCGCTCCCCAGGATGTTGAAGGCGAGGATCTTGCGCAGCGGATGGGGCGCGATGAGGAGGCCGTAGAGGCCGAGGCCGACCAGCGCCGCGCTCGTCAATCCAGCCAACGTGGCGGCGCTCATGGCCGGGGCGGGTGGTTGGGCGGACCGATGACCAGCATCGGCAGGGTCGCCGCGATGGACAGCGTCATGAACGCCTCGATGAACAGAATCAGCGGCTTGGCCCAGCCGGCGGGATAAGCAAGGAAGCTCCCCGGCAGGGCGAAGCCCGCAACGCCGATCGCGAGAAACACTGCCGGTCCCGCGATCAGCGCCAGCCGCAGCCATCGCGCCCGGATTTCGGGGGCTTCGGCGAGCCGCGCCATCATGACGATCAATGCCATGGCGGCGAGGATCGCGCCGCCCTGAAAGGCGCCGCCCGGCTCGTTGGCGCCGACCCAGACGATGTGGATGCCGACGACGATGCCGAGCGGCGGCAGCAACTGAGCGAGGAAGGCGAGCGCTCCTTCCGGTCGCGCGATCCGCCGCGGGCCGGCGGCGCCGCCCCAAGTGCGATCGCGCGCGAGCGACCACACGCCGATCACGGCCAGGATCAGCACCACCTTCTCGAGCATGGTGTCGAAAGAGCGATAGGCGATTAGGACGGCAGTGATCGGATTGCCGACGCCGAGCTCGTCGAGGTGCTTGGCCGCGTCGGGGGCGAGCGTCGCGCCGGGATCCGGCATGAGCAGCACGACGGTGGCGAGCGCGGCGGCAACGACGGCGCAAAGCGCGCCCGCCAGCAGGCGCAGCACGATGCCTGGCCGTTCCGCCGCGGCCGGCGCCTCGGTCCTGCGCAGCCGCACGACGGCGCTGATCAGCAGAACGCCAGTCACGCCGCTGCCGATGGCCGCCTCGGTCAAGGCGACATCCACCGCGAACAGGCGGACCCAGACGAGCGACAGCAGCAATCCATAGGCGACATAGCCCACGACCGAGCCGAAGGCCTCGCGCGCGGTGATGGTCCAGCCGGCCACCGCGAGCACCAGCACGGCAAGACCGATGTCCAAAGCCTGGATGACGCTCATGCTGCCTCCTTCATGCGGCAGGGCGATCCCATATCGTTGTTTCCGTCGTCTCGACCGAGGCCCGTAGGGCCGAGTGGAGAGACCTTCTCGCCACGATAAGCGGCTTACCGTGGAGGGAAGGTCTCTCCGCTGCGCGCTTCGCGCTCCGGTCGAGACGGCGGAGACTCATGCTGAGGGATCCTTGCGCCGTAAAGCGTGCGCAATGAGCTGCGCCACAGTGGCGCCGGCCAGCTGCACGAGCACCCAGACGGCGACGAGCTTCAGGGCGCCCAGCAGGCCGTCCGCCTGGGGCAGCAGGCCGAGCACGATCAGGCCGAGGCCGAGATTGTCCGCCTTGGTCAGGGCGTGCAGGCGGGTGAACGAGTCGGGAAAGCGCAGCAAGCCCACTGTGCCCGCCATGAAGAACACGGCGCCGGCGCAGATTGCGACGATGGTGAAGATGTCGATGGCGACGCTCATTCGGAATCGTCGCCTTCCGGCGGAGCGGCGCTGTTGACGAAAGCGACCGAGGCGAAGGCGGCGAGAAGGGCGAGGCCCAGGGCAACATCCTCCGCGCCGCGCACGCCGGTTGCGGCCGCCACCAGGAGGAGTGCGGCGATGCCGCCTGTGCCGAGGAGCTGCGCCGCCATCGTGCGGTCGACATTGCCCGGCCCGCCCAGGATGCGCAGCAGGCCCACTGCCACGGTCAGCAGGATGAAGCCGGCAGCTCCGAGCAGGAACTCATTCATGGCCGATCGCCCGACTGAACAACGCTTCCTCTGCGGCGAGATTGGCCGCGACAGGCTGGCCGACATCGAGGCAGTGGACGAGGAGGACGCCCTCTTCGTCGGTGCCGGCCGGCAACGTGCCGGGCAGCAGACTCGAGAGCGCGCAGAACGCGTCTCGCGAGCCGGCCGATCGCAGGCGGCAAGGATAGACGACGAAGCCCGGGTCGAGCGGCAACCGCGGGCTGAACGCACGCCAGGCGACCTCGACACCAGAGCTCACCGACTGACGCATAAAATGAAGCACGAATGTTGCCAGCGCCGGAAGCCGCAACTTTACGTTCACTGCCGGCAGGAGTCGCAGGCTCGTCCACGTCGCCGCTGCCGCCGCGATCAGCCCAATCGGTAGATCGACCGGTTGATGGCCCGCAATCATGAGCCAGAAGGCAAAGAAGAGGGCAGCTCGTCCAATCGCGGTCCACGCGGGACGGGAAGCGATGTCATCTCGAGCGCTGTTCAAGATGAAAATCCGAGAAGGACGACGCAAGGCATCTCTGACCCCGACTGGCTTCTCTCCGAAAAACTTTACTCTCTTCCTCGGGTCCGACCAAGGGCACACGAGGTATTCACCGATTGCCCGTTCCAGTGCGGGCAATTCGACGCTAAACTACAACGCAAGTAGGTGTCGTTGCGTGCGCTTGGCTGGATTTCGATCGAGCATATCCAGGGAGAGGATCGCGCCGTGGCTCTGTGCTCCATTTCGCCAAACACCGGCCGCAGCGTGGCGCGCAGTCTGCTGCTGTTGCCGGCGATCGCTCTGTTGCTTGTCGGTTGTGAGCAGAAGACCAAGGCAAAGACGGCCGAGGCGCGTCCGGTACGCACCATCACGGCCGCCAAGGGCGGTACCGGGGAAACGGTCGTGCTCACCGGCCAGATCAGCGCCGAGAACGAAGCCGCGCTCGCCTTCCGCATCGGCGGCCGCATCATCGAACGCACCGGTAATGTCGGCGATCGCGTCACGCCAGACCAGGTGCTGGCGAAGCTCGATCCGCAGAACGAACTGAATGCCCTGCGATCGGCGCAGGCGGCGCTGTCGGCGGCGGAAGGCCGCGTGGTCGAGACGAGCAACACCTTCGACCGCCAGAAAACCCTCTTGCCCCAAGGCTTCACGACGCAGGCCCTGTTCGACCAGGCGCAGCAGGCGCTGCGCACCGCGCAATCGCAAGTCGACAATGCCGAAGCCCAGCTTCACATCGCCAAGGACCGCGTCAGCTACACGCAGCTCAAGGCGGGAGTCACCGGCTCGATCACGGCGCGCACCGCCGAATCGGGCGAGGTGGTGCAGGCTGGGCAGACGATCTTCCAGATCGCCCGCCAGGACGGGCGCGACGCGGTGTTCGACGTGCCGGCCCAGGTGATCCGTTCGGCGCCGGCCGATCCCAAGATCGTGGTTTCCCTGACCGACGATCCGTCCATCACTGCCACCGGCAGGGTGCGCCAGGTCGATCCGCAGGCCGACCCGATCACGCGCACCTTTCGCGTGCGGGTGAGCCTGATCGATCCGCCGCCCGCCATGTTCCTGGGCGCGACCGTGAAGGGACGGATGGAGCTCGAAGCGACGTCCGGCATCGCGATTCCGGCCAGCGCGCTCACGCGCATCAACGACCAGCCGGCGGTATGGCTCGTCGACCCCGCGAACATGACGGTCTCGCTGCACAACGTGCAGGTCGAGCGCTTTGATCCGGCGACAGTGATCGTTTCTCAGGGGCTCGATGGTGGCGAGGTCGTGGTGACGGCGGGCGTGCAGGCCCTCCATCCCGGCCAGAAGGTGCGCCTTCTGGGGGCGCAGCCGTGACCAATCTCTCCGAATGGGCCCTCCGGCATCGGGCATTCACCGTCTTCCTGATGATCGTGGTCACGCTTGCCGGACTGTCCTCGTACTTCGGGCTCGGGCGCAATGAGGATCCAGCTTTCACTTTCAGGACCATGGTCGTGCAGGCGGCGTGGCCGGGCGCCACGCTCGACGACACGCTGAAGCAGGTCACCGAGCGGATCGAGCGCAAGCTGCAGGAGACGCGCGGGCTGGATTTCCTGCGCAGCTACACGACGCCCGGGCTGACGACGATCTTCGTCAATCTCAAGGGGTCGACGTCGGCGGCGGAGGTTCCCGACGTCTGGTACCAGGTGCGCAAGAACATCGGCGACATCCGTCACACCCTGCCGGCCGGCGTGGTCGGTCCCGGCTTCAATGACGACTTCGGCGACACGTTTGGCCTGATCTACGGCTTCACCGCCGACGGTTTCACCCATCGCGAGCTGCGCGACTACGTCGAGGCGGTTCGCTCGCGTTTGCTGAACGTGCCCGACGTGTCGAAGATCGAGATCATCGGCGCCCAGGACGAGCAGATCTTCATCGAGTTCTCGACCCAGCAACTCGCTGGCCTCGGCATCGATCGCGCCGCCCTGATCGCGGCGGTCCAGGCGCAGAACAGCGTCGTTCCCGCCGGCTCGGTCCAGACCAGCAACGAGAAGCTGTCGCTGCAGGTGTCGGGCGATTTCCGCTCCGAGCAGGACATTCTCAACGTCAACTTCCTGTCGAACGGACGGATGATCCGCCTGCGCGACATTGCCGAGGTCCGCCGGGCCTACGCCGATCCGCCGCAGCCGATGTTCCGCGTCAACGGCAAACCCGCCATCGGCCTCGCCATCTCCATGCGCAACGGCGGCGACATTTTGGCGCTCGGCCGCAACGTCCAGCAGGAGATCGATGACGCGGTGGTCGACCTGCCGCTGGGCATCGAGCCTACCCTGGTCTCGGACCAGCCCGCGGTCGTCGATCATGCCATCGGCGAGTTCATGATCTCGCTGTGGCAGGCCATCGGCATCATCATGGCGGTGAGCATCATCAGCCTCGGCCTCCGGCCGGGCGCCATCGTCGCGGCGTCGATCCCGCTCACGCTCGCCATTACCTTTCCCATCATGCAGATGTTCCACATCGATCTGCAGCGCATTTCGCTCGGCGCCCTGATCATCGCGCTCAGCCTGCTCGTCGACAGCGCCATGACCACCGTCGACGTCATGACCACGCGCATCGCCCAGGGCGACAGGACCGAGGACGCCGCATCCTTTGCCTACAAGTCGCTGGCCTTCCCCATGCTGACCGGCACCTTCGTCACCGCGGCGGGCTTCGTACCGATCGGCTTCGCGCAGAGCGCCGCCGGCGAATACACCTTCTCCATATTCGCTGTCGTGACCATCGCGCTGTTCGTCTCGTGGTTCGTCGCCGTGCTGTTCGCGCCCCTGCTGGGCGTCGTGCTCCTGAGACCACCGAAGTCCCAGGAGCCGGCCAAGCCGAACGTCGTGCTGCGGGTCTTCCGCACCTTCCTGGTCGGCGCGATGCGGGTGCGATGGATCACCATCGCGGTGACGTTGGGTTGCCTGGTCGCCGCCTTCCTGGCGCTGCCCTTCGTGCCGCGCCAGTTCTTCCCGGCCTCCGACCGTCCCGAGCTGGTGGTCGACATGACCCTGCCGCAGAACGCCTCGATCTACGCCAGCGACACCATCGCCGGCCGGCTCGACGCCTTTCTCAAGGGCGATCCGGATGTCGAGCGCTGGAGCACCTATGTCGGGCGCGGCGCGATCCGCTTCTACCTGCCGCTCGACGTCAAGCTGGCCAACGATTTCTTTTCCCAGGCCGTCGTCGTGGCCAAGGACGTCGCCGCCCGCGACAGGCTCCAGGCCAGGCTCGAGAAGATGATGTCCGACCAGATGCCGAGCGTCGTCGGTCGCGTGTCGCCGCTCGAGCTCGGGCCGCCGGTCGGCTGGCCGGTGCAATACCGCGTAAGCGGTCCCGATCTTTCCCAGGTACGCTCGCTCGCACTGCGGCTCGCCGAGGTGCTGGGCGGCGATCCGCACATCTCGGAGATCAGCTACGACTGGATGGAGCCCGCCCGCCAGGTGCGCGTCACCATCGACCAGGACCAGGCGAGGCTGCTGGGCCTGAGCTCGCGGACGATCGCCGAGACGATCAACACGCTGATGGCTGGAACGCCGATCACGCAGGTGCGTGATGACATCTACCTCATACCGGTCATCACGCGGGCGCTCGACGAGCAGCGCAGCTCGCTGTCGACCTTGCGCGCCCTGCAGTTGCCGCTGCCCAACGGCCGCACCGTGCCGTTGAGCCAGGTCGCGACGTTCGATTTCAAGCAGGAATATCCCCTGATTTGGCGCCGCCAGCGCGTCCCCACCCTGACGGTGCTGGCCGACGTCCCGCCCACCGTGTCCCCGGCGGCCGCCGTCGATGCGCTGGCGCCCGCGATCGAGAAGTTCCGCGAAAGCCTGCCCAGGGACTACCACATCGCCGTCGGCGGCACTGTCGAAGAAAGCGCCAATTCGCAGGCCTCGGTCTTCGCCAAGGTGCCCTTGATGCTGCTCCTCATGCTGTTCTTCCTGATGGCGCAGCTGCACAGCTTCAGCCGCCTGTTCCTGGTCGTGAGCGTGATCCCGATGGGACTGATCGGCATCGTCTTCACCCTGCTGATCGTCGGCAAGCCGCTGGGCTTCGTCGCCATCCTGGGCATTCTCGCCCTGATGGGCATGATCGCCCGCAACGCGGTTTTGCTCATCGAGCAGATCGAGACCGAACGAACGCAGCTGCCGCATGCCTGGGACGCCGTGATCGAGGCGACGCTTTCGCGCTTCCGCCCCATCATGCTGACGGCGATTTCCACCGTGCTCGGGTTCATTCCGATCGCCGCCGACGTGTTCTGGGGACCGATGGCCTTTGCCATCATGGGCGGCCTGTTCGTGGCGACGATCCTCACCCTGATCGTGCTGCCCGCGCTCTACGTCGCGTTGTTCCGCATCAAGGAGCCCACGCCGGAGGGGATTGCGGTTGCTCCACCAGGACTGGAGGCACAACGCTGACGGAGGCTCGCACAATGAAACGCATCATTGTTCTCGCGACTTCACTTGCGGCAATGTTTTCCACCCAGGCAGGCGCTCAAGGTCGCGACTCGCGCGATGACGGCGCCGCGGCACGGACCGATGCCATACTGGGGACGCCGAACCGGACGACTCCGGTGCCGCAGACAAACATGTTCTCGACCGCACCCGGCCTGGAGCAGCAAGCGCCCGCGTCGCCACCCACAACATCGCAAGGCGCCGGCAGCGGGCCCAATGACCAGGACACGCCTGCCGACAAGAGTCAGCGCCCGATTCGTCCATAAGAGGCAGCAGAGTTTCGCCTGCCCTGGCGAAAGGTCACTGTGTGAGCCGCGCCCGCAGACGCGCATACTCTTCCTTCGAAATGGAGTTCTCCGATACCAGGCGATCGAGCTTCCCGAGCTCGTCGGCCGCACTGAAGCCCACGGCCTGACGCAGTTCATCCCGAGCCTGTCTGGCCTGGAGTCTGTTGCGCTCCGCCATGCCACCGCCCTGGGTGAGGATGTAGGCGAAGATGCCGATGTAAGGCAGCACGATGAGCAGGATCACCCACATCACCTTGCCGAAGCCCGATATGTCATTGCGGCGAAACAGGTCGCTGGCTGTGGTTATGAACAGCCAGAACCACAGGATCAAAAAGAATATCGCGAAGGCGTCAGCCAGGAAGTTGGCGAACGTGGACTCTCCCGAGAACAGCATGGTCCTTCTCCCAACTGTCAGATGTGCTCCCCGCTGTCAGATGTGACCGTCGGTCGCCCGCAGGCTCGCCGGCTCGGGCACTACCGGCTCCATTGCTGGGTGCAGCGGCCGCAAACGCCAGGTGTCGTGGCCGCCGCTGGTGCCATGGGCATTGCCCCTCCAGTCGCGAGAACGGCAGGATCCAGCTACGGCGCGACGGCGTTCCAGCGGCAGCCGAGCCTCGGTTCGGTGACGTCCAGCGCCTTTGGCGTCTTCGATGTATCGGCGACGATGTTGAAGTTCGTGCCGCCGATGCCGAGGGTCGACGTGAAGACACCCGGCGTCGTCTGCTTCATGTTTCTGGTGACCCCACCGGCCGTCCGCAGGGTCGCAGTATCGCCCGCCGGCGTGAAGGTGTGGACGCGCGAGAGGGCGGCGTCGAATTGCTGGCAGGAGGACGGGTTTCTGTCCCCGGCAACCACTCGGAACTGGATTCCGGCATTTTGCGCGGCTGCCTGGGCGGAAATGAGTCCGGCAAGCGACGCAGCGAGAATGGAAGTGCAAAGCGCTTTGTCGATGGTACGCATGTTGTCCTATCCTTGTGTTGAACGACTGATGGTCTGTTTTCGGATTCGACGGTGTCGGCGGAATCCGCTTTACGGCGCCATCACCTGACACGACACGCGGTCGACGAAGACGTCGGTCCGCGGACCGTAGATGACGAGTCCCTGGCGCACGCTGGGCGCGGTTTGCTGGACGGTGGCGCGCGTCTCCATAACGGCCTTGCCGCCGTTGGTGAAACGGCAATTGATGACCGGCTCGACCGGATTGCCGCTGTTGTTGTCGAGGTAGAGGACGGCCTGCCAGCGCTGTCCGGGCACCGCCCGCAGCGAGGCGTTGTCCATGACCACGATCGGCACGGTCGGTCCCGCCGTGACCGGCACCGTTCCGACTGGTCTGCCGCGCACGCGCTGCTCGATCAGGGCGGCCGGCACGTTTTGCGCGCTCGGATTGAAGGCTTTGTCGTCGGGTCCGGTAAGAGGCCTGCCGTCCTGACTTACGTTTTCAGGAGTCCAGATCTGTCCGGTCTTCGGATCCTTGAACTCCGGAGCGCCGGTCGATGCGGCGATATCCACGCTGCTGCGAGTTGCCTGCGCGAGGGCCGCCTGGGCGACCGTCATGGCGACGAGCCCGATCAAGACTTTCGGGACGATGTGAACACTGCGCATTTCATCACCTCCTGTGTGAATGAGAAGGCCGCGATCGCGGCCTCGTTGGCGTGCGCATTCTACGAACGGCGTTCGCCGACGCATCAGCCTGGAATCCCGTGGCTGTTCCCAGTGTCCCATTTTGAACACCCAGGGGCGTTCGCCGAATGCTAGCCTGGCCCGTCACGCGTTTGTGCGTGCGTCGCAGCCCGCTGTGCGGCTCGTCATCTTTCCACTACTTTTGGTATATGCTAGAAAGCGACGAACGATGCGCATTTGCGAGTCTCGTTGCGCAACTTGGTACTTCAGGTTGCAGTGGGAGAAACGCCATGATCGCGGAAACATTCTCTACCTATTCGTTGCCGGCATCGCAGCAGCTCGAGGCGTGGCGCAATTGGTATGGCGCCATTTTCGAAGCAACATCGGCTGGATCGCAGGATGAGGGATTTGCGGCGGCCAATTCGATCTGGAGCCTGAACGGCTTCACGTTGAGCCGGGTTTCTTCGCCGCCCACCTGCATCGAGAGGACGAGACACCTGTTGCGCCGCAATCACGTGGACCATTGGGCGTTCACCGTCAGCAAGCGCACGACCAGCGATATCGAAGTGCGTGACCGCGCGCTGGAAGTACCACCCGGGGTGCCCTTCCTCCTATCGCTGGGGGAGGAGATGCATATCCACCGCCGGCAGCAGGACGAGCGGATTCAGCTCCTTCTGGCGCGCGACAGTTTCCAGGCGATTGCTCCCTTGCTGGATGCAACGCGGGGAACGGCCTTGGATGCGTCCCGGGGCGGGCTGCTCGCAGACTACATTCTGCTGCTCGAACGCAATCTTCCCAATCTGACTCCCGAGGAAGCATCGCGGCTTCCGGGCGCAATCCAGGCCATGGTTAGCGCCTGCCTCGCCCCGTCGGTCGATCGCTTGGCGGCCGCAGGGCGCGAGATCGATCTGACGCTGATGGAGAGAGTGCGGCGAGCGGTGCGCAGGCACCTGCGCTCGCCATCGCTCGGGCCGGACAAGCTCTGCCGCGAGGCGGCCACGTCGCGCTCCCAGCTCTATCGTCTGCTGGAAGGCGAAGGCGGCGTGGCCCGTTACATCCAGCGCCGGCGACTCTCCGAGAGCTTTGCCATCCTGTGCGATACGTCGAACAATTTTTCGATCGCCTCGATCGCCGAGACTTTGTGTTTCGCCGATGCGTCCAATTTCAGCCGCGCGTTCCGACGGGAATTCGGCATGAGCCCGCGCGAGGTGCGCACCGCTTCCCTGGTCGGCCTGGCGCCGGCGGCGACCTCGAAGGTTCCCGCGGGATCCGAAACCCATAGTTTTGCCGACTACCTGCGGCTCTCCTGAGTCGCACGAGCGGCGGTGGTTCGGCGAGTTGTCCGACCGAAGAACGAAAGTTGACCCAGTTCGAAGGAAGTTTGGGACGGAGGGAATAGTCCGGAGACGGAGCGCCAAGGCGAGGGTGCTTATGCAGCCTTAGGATGGTTCCGTGAAAACGCCGCTCGATGCGTTGCACGGGGAGGCTGATGAGGTCTTTACGTTCCATCTCGGGTGCCGCTTGCCCTGTCGCTTTGCCGCGCGATGAAGTCGTCGCCGCTTCGACGATGAAGCAAAAAATGCATACCTACCCGACCGGTAGGGAAAACGTTGCCGCTCAAATTGACTTTAAGAATCCGCCGGCTCAGCCTTCGCGGGTCGGTTGTGCACGTGTCGCCTTGAGGATGTCTGGTTCTCAATGGAGGGAAGCGTGAAACTATCGCCTTCCGAAAGGAAACGGTGCTTCGAGCGACCGTTCGAGACTCTCGCCCTTGTGAGCCTGTCGCTCGTTCTGCTGGCTCCCGGGAGTCCCGCCGATGCGCAGCACAGCGATGCCCACAGCGACGGCGACTCGGCGCGAATCGATGCGATGTTCGGCACGCCGGACCGCTATGGGACGACGCCTCAGGACAATATCTTCGCGACCACGCCGGGGCTCGAGCAGCAGGCGCGGCGGTCGCAGTTCACGATCAACGGCCTGCTGCCGATGTTCTACAACTCCAACGCCAACCTCGCCCCCACGAACGGGCCGGCCGGCATCAACTCGGCGGAGTTCAGCCCGATCCTGGGCGCCTCATGGTCGACGCCGGTGTTCGACCTGCCGCTGCGGTTCACCGCCAACGCGCGGGCCGAGGTCGATCGCTTCACCCAGGGGTGGCAGCCATCCGTGTCGCCCGCGCAGTTCGACAAGATCGCCCTGTCGGGCCGGCTGCAATACATCGATCCGACCAACGACCAGAACTTCTCGCCCTATTTCGCCTACGCGCCGCGCTTCGACTTCGACCCGTTCTTCCGCGAGCGTTTCGCGACCCGGCAGGACCTCAACCTCGGCGTCAACAAGACCTATAACTTCGACGGCGCCTTCCAGCGCGTGGCGTTCTCGGCCAACACGCTGGCCGACACGGTGTGGTCGCTTGGCGTGACGGCCTTTGCCCAAAGGCGGTTCCGCGACCCCCAGCCCTCGTCATGGGCCTTCTTCCTGATCCCGTCAGCGACCTACGTCATCAACGAACAATGGAACGTGAGTTTCGGCGCTGAGCTCGCGTTCCGCACCTTCGACCCCTACTTGGGCTTCACCGAGAATGAATGGTTCCTGGAACCGATCGCCACGCTCGAGTTCGTGCTGCCGAGCGCGTGGTTCGGCTCGGAGAGGAAAGCGACACTGTTCGGCCGGCCGGCGATCGATCTGCAGATGGCCTATGAACAGAACTGGTCCAACATCGCGGCCTTCACGTACGGCGCCATGCATGTCGGCGCTGCGCTCAAGCTCGGCTGGCGGTTCTAAGAAAGCATAAGGGGAGGGCTCGATGGCGCCGGAGCAGACACAGAAACTTTCGCTGTTTGCCCTCACCACCATGGTGGTGGGCGGCATGGTCGGCGCAGGCATCTTCTCCCTGCCGCGGACCTTCGCCAGCGCCACCGGCCCGATGGGTGCGGTGATCGCCTGGATTATCGCCGGAACCGGCATGTACATGCTGGCCCGCGTGTTCCAGTCGCTCGCCGAGCGCAAGCCCGACCTCGATGCCGGCGTCTTTGCCTACGCCAAGGCCGGCTTCGGCGACTATCCCGGCTTTCTCTCGGCCTTCGGCTACTGGATCGGCAGTTGCATCGGCAACGTCTCCTACTGGGTGCTGATCAAGTCGACCTTGGGTGCCTTCTTCCCCATCTTTGGCGACGGCAACACGGTGGTGGCGATCCTGGTCGCCTCGATCGGCATCTGGCTGTTCCATTTCATGATTTTGCGCGGCACGCAGCAGGCCGCCGTCATCAACAGTATTGTCACGGTCGCCAAGGTTGTGCCGATCCTGGTGTTCATCGTGCTGCTGATCTTCGCTTTCAAGCTCGATCTGTTCAGCGCCAACTTGTATGGCGGCGACCTGACCGGCAGCGTGTTTGAGCAGGTTCGCGCGACCATGCTCGTCACGGTATTCGTGTTTCTCGGCATCGAGGGCGCGAGCGTCTATTCGCGTTTCGCCAAGGAGCGCTCCGACGTCGGGCGGGCGACCATCTTCGGCTTCATCATCGTGACCTCGCTGATGGTGCTGGTGACCCTGCTGCCCTACGCGGTGATGCAGCGGGCCGACATCGCCGGCATGCGTCAGCCCTCGATGGCGACGGTGCTCGAGGCCGTGGTCGGGCACTGGGGCGCGGTCTTCGTCAGCATCGGCCTGCTGGTGTCGGTGCTGGGCGCCTACCTCGCCTGGTCGCTGATCTGCGCCGAGGTGCTGTTCACCGCGGCCAAGACCAAGGACATGCCGGCAGTGTTCGCCAAGGAGAACAAGAACAAGGTGCCGGTGACGGCCTTGTGGGCGACCAACATCGTGGTGCAGCTCATCGTCATCACGACCTACTGGTCGCGCGACGCCTTCGCCCTGATGCTGAACCTGACCAGCGCGATGGCGCTGATCCCGTTCCTGTTCGTGGCGGCGTACGGCTTGATGCTGACCAATCGGCGCGAGACCTATGACGTGCGGCCGCAGGAGCGCAACCGCGACCTCACCATCGCGGCCATCGCCACCCTCTACACAATCTTCCTGCTCTACGCCGGCGGCATGAAGTTCATCGTGCTGTCGGCGGTGCTCTATGCACCCGGCACCGCGCTCTACTTCTGGGCTCGTCGCGAGCAGGGTAAGCCGGTTTTCACCAACGTCTGGGATTGGGTCATCTTCATCCTGGCGGTCATCGGCGCCGTCGTCGGCATCTGGTGGCTGGCGACCGGCTACATCACCATCTGACAACGGAGCGTTTTCATGGCACAGGCACCTTCCTCGTCATCCGCGCCCTTCGGCGTCCACTCCGAGGTCGGCCAGCTGCGCAAGGTGATGGTGTGCGCGCCGGGTCGCGCGCATCAGCGTCTGACGCCCAGCAATTGCGACACCTTGCTGTTCGACGACGTCATGTGGGTCGACAACGCCAAGCGCGACCACTTCGACTTCATGCAGAAGATGCGCGACCGCGGCATCGACGTGGTCGAGATGCACAGCCTGCTGGCCGAGACGGTGGCCATCCCCGAGGCGAAGAAGTGGATCCTCGACAATCAGGTCGTGCCCAACCAGGTCGGCCTCGGCCTGGTCGACGAGATCAAGAG
>DATHNU010000867.1:0-5141 GCA_035485695.1 Reyranella sp.
TCGGCGGTCGCAGCGTGTGGCCCCCCTCCATGGGCATGGACATGTGGGACATCCCAGGCCCCGCAGGCGCCATCCCGCTCATGGCTGCCTCGGCGGCATGCCCAGGCGCGCCTGCGGTCGCGGGGCGGACGGTCATCATGCCGTGCTTGAGATGGTTCGCCACCAGCCACCAGTTCATCGGGTAGGCGATGATGAAGCCGACGAGCAGCGCCATCGACATCACGAACCAGAAGTTGGGAGTCAGGGGATTGTCTGCGGCCGGGATGTACCGCCTGAGGATCATCATGGTCGGCATCATGCCCGCCATCAGGAGGTTCATCGACAGCAGCTCGGACATGAAGGTGCCCTTCAGGGCGCCCAGGTAGGTGCCCCCGGCCATGTCGCGCATGAACAGCGCCTGGAAGATCGTCCAGCCGAAGGCGAAGCCCAGGACGTATTCCAGGATCATCTCCGCTATGCCGGTGATGCCCAGCCAGCTGGAGAGCACCGCGCCCGCCAGGATGCCGACGCCGTCGCCGGCGACGCAATGCATGGTCGATCCCAGCGTCTGCCGCCACTGCGCCGCCGTGTATTGCTCGTGCGTGCCAGGCAGAGGCTCGCGGCAGCCGAGCACGTAGAGGAAGGCGCCGATCACCCCGGTATAGGCGGTGAGCAGCACGAAGCCCCATTTCATCACCGGCGATTCCGGCGTGCTGCGGATGTCGACCGCGACGAACACCAGCGACGCCGCGGCCAGCAGGAACCACAGCAGCATCACGCCATCCAACATCGAGCTCTCCCTCGCTGTTCGACCGTCCTTCTGAAGCAGCCGCGACTAGCCTACGTAGCGATTCAGGGCACTCGGTCGGTGCGGGCTTTTTCAGTTGCTGCCTGGTCCACGACCCCCTTTGCCGACACCACGACGCCATAGTCGCGCTTCGCGGTCTCGACCGAAATCACCTCATCCAGCACATCATCCGCCACCTTCGCCGGATCGCGTTCCAGCGGATTGCCATACCCGCCGCCGGCCGGTCCGTAGCAGACGAAGCGCCCGTCCTTGGCGATGTTCATGTGCGGCACCTTCGAGGGCAGCGCGCGCGTGGTGCCGTTGGCCAGAAGATCGAGCTTGGCCGGCATGCCTTCGCTGCCGCCCAAAAAGCCCCACGGACGGTAGCGATGGCCTTCGCCTTCGACCGAGGCGCCGCCGTCGCTGAGGAACGTGAACTCGCGCACCGAGCCCAGGCCGCCGCGCCACTTGCCGGCGCCCGAGACGTCCTCGCGCAGCTCGTAGCGCAGCACGCGCAGCGGCAGGTGGGTCTCGATGTCCTCGATCGGGTTGTTGCGGGTGTTGGCGTAGAGCGTATCGACGGCGTCCATGCCGTCCTTGCCCAGCCGGCCGCCATAGGAGCCCTCGAAGATCTCCATGTGCACCCAGTGCGTCTCGTCCTTGAGGCCCGAGAAGGCGATGACTTTGAGATTGCCGATGCCGGCCGAGACGTTGCCCGGCATGGCCCCCGACAGCGCCTTCATCACCGTGTCGGCGAGCTGGTTGCCCGGGCAGAAGCGCGCGATCGTCGGCGCGGGGAAGGTCGGATTGGCCAGGCACCCCTTGGGCGCCACGATGGTGATCGGCCGGATCAGGCCGGCATTGACCGGGATGTGGCCGTGGATCTCGGTATCTAAAAGCACCGAGCGGATGGTGAGCCAGATCGCGATATCGGCGGTGCCTTCCAGCGGCATGTTGATCGGCCGGTCGGGCACCTGCGGCGCCGTGCCGGTGAGGTCGACCACCAGGGAGTCGTCCTTCTTGGTGATGGTGACGACGATCGGCAGTTCCTTCTTCGTGGGATCGTCGCTGTCGAGATAGCCGTCGATTGCCGTCTCGGCGCGATAGACGCCGTCCGGCAGCCTGGCGATCGCCTGGCGCATCAGCCGCTCGGCGTGGTCCATCAGGGCGGTGCAGCCCATCTCGAAGGTCTCCAGCCCATAGCGCTCGACCAGCTCGGCCATGCGCTCGGCGCCGATGCGCGCGGCGGCCACCTGGGCGTCCATGTCGCCGACCACGAGGTCGGAGGCGCGGATATTGTCGCGCACGATCTGCCACACCATCTCGTTCTTCACGCCGCGGTAGTAGACCTTGATGGCCTTGAACTGCAGGCCCTCGGCATAGGCGTCGATCGCCTCGACGATGCCGCACGAGCCCGGCGACAGCGCGCCGATGTCGAGATGATGCGCGGTCGTGGCGGCAAAGCCGATCAGGCGTCCGGCCACGAACACCGGCACGATGAAGGCGACATCCGGGCCATGGCTGGCGCCGGAATAGGCGTCGTTGTGCATGACGACGTCGCCCGGCCGGAACTGATCGCCGCGCGCGGCCAGGGTCTTCAGCACGCCCCGCACATAGCCCGGGATCGGGCCCGACTGCAGCGGCGTCGATTGCGCCGATTCGGCGAGCCCGCGGCCCTCGGCGTCGACCAGCGCCGCCCCGAAATCCTCCGACTCGCGGATGATCGAGGAGTAGCTCATGCGCATGAGCTTGTAGCCCATCTCGATGGCGATGTTCTCCAGCGCGCCCTGGATCACGCTGGTGGTGATCGGGTCGATGCGGTCGGGTTTCAGCGCGGGCTGGCGGCGGGGGGCGGTGCTCATGAGTCTCTCCTCAGTCCTTCGCGAGGCCCATCCTTCGAGACGGCGCTAACGCGCCTCCTCAGGGTGAGGTCGTGTTTTTGGCGCAACAATAACACCTCTCCCTGAGGAGCGGCCCGCAGGGCCGCGTCTCGAAGGGTGGGCACGAGACGCGCTCTAAGCATCTTCTTTCCGCACGATCAGATTGCCCGCTGCATCCGCCTCGAAGCCATAGTGCGGTGGCACGACGGTCGTGGAGTCCATCTGCAGCACGATCGCTGGCCCGGCAATGTGCGTGCCGACCGGTAGCAGGTCGCGGCGATAGAAGGTCGTCGGATAGTCGGCGAGCGCGGCCCCGACGCGGAAGGTGCAGGCCCCGGTCCGCACCTTCGCCGCTTCCAGCGACGTCGCCGTGCCAACCGACGGCTTGGCGATGGTGGCGGCGCTGGCGGCGCCAACCAGCCGCAGGTTCACGATCTCGATCGCCGAATCGGCGAAGTGATGCCCGTACTCGCGGCGATGGATGTCGTGGAAGGCATCGAACGCCTTGGCCAGCGCCGCCTCGTCGATCTTGCCGTCGGGGAAGGGCACGCGGAGCTCGTAGCCCTGCCCGACATAGCGCAGGTCGCCGCGGCGCTCGAAGCCGACGCGCGCGAGATCGATGCCGTCGGCAGTGAAGCGGTCGGCCAGTTCCCTGGCCATGGCTGCGAAGTCTGCATTGATGCGTGAAAGGTCGGGTGCGCTAGAAACCTGGAACGAGGTGCGGATGGCGTCGTAGCGCAGGTCGCTGATCAAAAGTCCAACCGCCGAGGTGATGCCGGGATGCGGCGGCACGATCACTTCGGGCACGCCCAGCATATCGGCCACTTCGGCGCCGTGCAGCGGTCCCGCGCCGCCGAAGGCGACCAGCGCGTAGTTGCGCGGGTCGATGCCCTTCTGGACGGTGCGCGAGCGGATGGCGTTGGCCATGTTGGCGTTGATCAGCGTGACCACGCCCTCCGCCGCCTCGCGGTCGGGAAGCCCGAGCTCGCGCGCCAGTTCGCCGATCACGCGGCGCGCCGCCACCTCGTCGAGCGACATCCCGCCGCCCAAGAAGTTGCCGCTGTCGAGCCGCCCCAGCACGACATTGGCGTCGGTGACGGTGGGGCGCGTGCCGCCATGGCCATAGGCGGCCGGGCCGGGCACGGCGCCGGCCGAGCGCGGGCCGACCTTGAAGGCGCCGGCCTGGTCGACGAAGGCGATCGAGCCGCCGCCGGCGCCGATTGTGTGCACGTCGATCATCGGCACCATCACGGGGAAGCCCGCGATCCAGGTGTCGCGTGCCGTGGCCTCGCCGAAGCCGCCGTCGGTGACGATGCCGATGTCGGCCGAGGTGCCGCCGACATCGAACGTGATGAGGTTGCGCCGGCCTGAAAGCCCGCCCGCCCAGTCGCCGCCGATCACGCCCGCCGCCGGGCCCGACAGCAAAGTAAGCACCGGCCGTTCGGCCACCATGGCGGGCGTCGCCACGCCGCCGTTCGACGCCATGATGCGCAGGTCGGCCTTGAAGCCCGAGGCCTCGATCTCCGATTCGAGGCGCGTGACGTAATTGCGCACCTTGGGCCCGACGAAGGCGTTCAGCGCCGTCGTGGTGAAGCGCTCGAACTCGCGGAACTGCGGCGACACCGAGGAGGAGGTGGTGGCGAAGCAGCCGGGATATTCCTCGCGCACGATCGCCATGGCGCGCGCCTCGTGCGCCGGATCGAGATAGGAGAACAGGAAGCAGATGGCGATGGCCTCGACGCCCGCTTCCTTGAGCTCGCGCACGGCCTGGCGGACGCCTTCCTCGTCGAGCGGCTCTAAAACTTCGCCCTTGGGCGGCACCAGCCGCTCCGTCACCGTCTTGCGATGCCGGCGCTTGACCAATGGCCGGCTCTGCCACGGGATGTCCTGCATGATCGAGTAGTGCTGCGGCCGCTGGTGGCGGCCGATATGCAGGATGTCGCGATAGCCGCCGGTGGTGATCATGCCGGTGACGGCGCCGTCGTGCTCGAGGATGGAATTGGTGGCGATGGTGGTGCCGTGGAACACCACGTCGATCGTCTCGCGCGGGATGCCATACTTGTCGCAGAGCGCCATCAGCCCCTGCACGACGCCGCGCGAGGGGTCATCCGGGGTGGTCGAGATCTTGTGCACGGCGGTCGAGCCGGCGTCCGTGTCGGCATAGACCAGATCCGTGAAAGTCCCGCCGACATCGACCCCGATCAACCGCATCCGCTCAGCTCCTGTTATTGCCCGTCACCGAGTGTCGCGCATATTTCAGCGCGAGACCAATCATAGCCTCCCCCGTCAAACGGGGGAGGTGCGCCGTAGGGGCGGAGGGGGAAGGCCCCAGTCAAGGCGCCCGCTGATTTCAGATCATAGCCTTTCAGAAATCCCCTTTGAGGCTTTCCCCCTCCGGCCCTACGGGCCACCTCCCCCGTAAGACGGGGGAGGCTATGATTGGTCTCGCGTTGAAATATGCGCGACACTCGGTGACGGGCAACAACAGGAGCTGA
>DATHNU010000868.1:0-3426 GCA_035485695.1 Reyranella sp.
CCGATCGGGATCAGGCGGGGAAAGGGCTGGGCGTCGGTGCCCCATTCGATGGCGGTGAGTTGCTGCACCATCAGGGCGAAGGCCAAGGTCGACAGCACATAGAGATGCTGCTCGAGGCTTTTCAGCACCGGCCGCACGGCGACGATTTCGGTGACGACGCCGATGGCGGCGCCGCACGCCAGCACGAGCACGAAGGCAACGACCGTCGGCAGGCCGAGCTTGGTGATGAACAGGGCGCCCAGCACGCCGCCCAGCATCCCCAACATCCCCGCGGTGAAGCTGAACACGCGCGAGGCGGTGAACATCACGTTATACGTGATGCCGATCAGGGCGTAGACCGCTCCTACCGCCAGGCCGTAGGAGACGATCGATTCCAACATAGGCTAGGCGCTGTAGCCGGGGGCGAGGTTGAACGCACCGTCCTTCAGCGAATTGACCTCGCAGAACACGACCTCGTCGTCGGGGAAGCCGTTGTGCAGCTCCGGCGTGAAGGTGATGTCGCCGTAGACGCCCGGCCAGCTCTTGAGCTTGTTCAGGTAGCCGACGATCTGCTCGGGCCCGGTGCCGGCCGCCTTGAAAGTCTCGGCCATCAGGCGCGGGGCGTCGTAGCCCAGCGCGATCCACCACAGCAGCGTGTCGCCCATCTCGATCTTGGCCTTCGCCAGCTTCGCCACGAAATCCTGCGCGCGCGCCGGCAGCTTGCCGTCCTTGCTGAAGCAGACGTTGCGGAAGTTGTTGGAGTAGACCTTGTTCCAGTATTCCGGCTTCTCCAGCAACGCCTTGGTCTGGCCCGAGCCCAGCGTCGTCTGGCCGACCACCGGCACGTCCCAGCCCATGGCGCCGCGCGTGTTGAGGATGCGCGCCAGGAAGCCGGCATTGACGCTCCACGGCATGATGACCTGTGCGCCCGCGTCGCGCATGCGCAGCAACTCGGGCTTGAGGTCGGGATTGGCCGCGTCGACATGGCCCGAGAACACCACCTCGGCGCCCTTGCTCTTCAACATCGGCACATAGGCCTCGACCGACGCCGTGCCGTAGCCGGTCGTGTCGCTGATGACCGCCGCTTTCTTGAGCTTCAGCACATCCACGACGTAGTGGTTGGCCGCGCCGCCGATCTGCTGGTTGGTTGGCGCGTTGCGGAAGGCCATCGGGTACTTCTTGACGTCGATCAGCTGGTCGACCCAGCAGGGATGGATCATCGGCACCTTGTCGCGCGCGATCAGCGGCGTGGCGGCCAGCGCCTCGCCCGAGTTGACCGGGCCCCAGATGAGCGCAACTTTCTGGCGCTGCGTGAGCTCGGCCACGGCGTTCACGGCCTTGGTCGGGTCGCTCTGCGTGTCGCGCACGATCAGCTCGAGCTTGCGCCCGTCGACGCCGCCCGCGGCGTTGATCTCGTCGACCGCCAGCACCGTGCCGCGATTGATCCCGACGCCGGTCGAGGAGCTGGGGCCGGTCAGCGCCGGCAGGTAGCCGATCTTGATCGGCTCGTTGGCGGCGATGGCCGGAGCGGCCAGACCGCTGGCCAACGACGCCGCACCGACGGCGGACCCGGCCAAGACTTGGCGACGTGTAATCGACATTTCGTTCCCTCCCACGGGATTTGTTTGTGCAAGCAGCATAGCGCGTGGCCGCGCACGGTCAAAGCCGTCGCGGCTCCGCCGTTGTGATCCGCGTGGCCTCTTTGTAAAATGGGCCATGTCCCAGCATATCGGAATTGTCGCTTGCTCTGCAGAGGGTGCCGCCCTCTGCTACCGGACCATCTGCGTTGAGGGCGCAGCGCTTTACGGCGCGCACGCGCATCCCGAAGTCTCGATGCACACGCCTTCGTTCGCCGACTACATGGCGCCCATCTACCGCGACGACTGGCCGCGCGTGGCTGAGCTGATGCTGGCCTCGGCAGAGAAGCTCAAGAAGGCCGGCGCCGACTTCCTGATCTGCCCCGACAATACCATTCACCAGGCCCTGCCCCACGTCCTGCCGCGCTCGCCCCTGCCCTGGCTGCACATCGCCGAGGTCGTGGCGGCGGAGGCGGTGGCGCGCGGCTTCCGCCGCATCGGCGTGACCGGCACGCGCTGGCTGGTCGACAGCGAGGTCTACCCGGAGAAGCTTGCCGCGCGCGGCCTGGCGTATCTCCGCCCGAGCACGGCCGAACGCGACGCGTGCAATCGCATCATCATGGAAGAGCTGGTGCGCAGCAGCTTCACGCCCGAATCGGTCGCCTACTTCCAGCAGGTGATCGGCCGCCTGAAGGACGGCGGCTGCGACGCCGTCGTGCTGGGCTGCACGGAGATTCCGCTGATCATCAACGACGCGAACTCGCCGCTGCCGACGCTCGATTCGACTCGGCTCCTGGCGCACGCCGCGCTCAAGCGCGCAGCGGAAGACAGGTCGAAGTCGGCAGTCGCTGCCTGAGAATCACCGACGACCGGCAGCTGTCATCCCGAGGCCGCAGGCCGAGGGACCTTTGAGGCCACAGGAAAGGTCCCTCGCTACGCTCGGGATGACAAACGCGTTGAGGCCAGCGCTCAGGCAGGCTGCAACCCCGCCGTCACGGCATCGTCGACCTTCTCCAGCCAGACGAACTCCAGTGCCTTGCGCACTTCGTCGGGGATGTCGTCGTAGTCGCGCTTGTTGCGGGCCGGCAGCATCACGCGGGTGATGCCGGCGGCGGCGGCGGCGACGACCTTCTCCTTGATGCCACCCACCGGCAGGACGAGGCCGCGCAGGCTGATCTCGCCCGTCATCGCTGTGTCGCTGCGGATGGTGCGGCCGGTGAGCAGCGAGGTGAGCGCCATGAACATGGCGACGCCCGCGCTCGGCCCGTCCTTGGGCGTGGCGCCGGCCGGCACGTGGACATGGATGTCGCTCTTCTCGAACAGCGCCGGATCGATCTTGAGCGTCGCCGCCATGCTCTTAACGAGGCTGAGCGCCGCCTGTGCGCTCTCGCGCATGACCTCGCCCAGCTGGCCAGTCAGCAGCAGCCGGCCGCCGCCCGGCGTGCGCGTCGCCTCGATGAACAGGATATCACCGCCGACCGGCGTCCAGGCGAGCCCGGTCGCCACGCCCGGCACGCTCGAGCGCATGGCGACCTCGTTCTCGAAGCGGACCGGTCCCAGCGTCTTCTCCAGCTCCTCGACGCCGATATGCTTCTTGTCGGTCTTGCCTTCGGCGATCTCGACCGCGACATGCCGCAGGACCCGGCCAATCTCGCGCTCGAGGTTGCGCACGCCCGCCTCGCGGGTATAGCCCTCGATGACGCGCCGCAAGGCCGCGTCGTCGATCTCGACCTGCTCGGCCTTGAGCCCGTTGGCTTCGAGCTGACGACGCACAAGGTAGCGCTTGGCGATCTCGAGCTTCTCGCCCGCGGTGTAACCGCTGAGCGCGATGATCTCCATGCGATCGCGCAGCGGCCCGGGCACGGTCTCC
>DATHNU010000869.1:0-11124 GCA_035485695.1 Reyranella sp.
GGCTCAGGCTGCACTATGTCGACGAAGGGCCGCGCGATGCCAACAGGACGTGGCTTTGCCTGCATGGCCAGCCGACCTGGAGCTACCTCTATCGCCGAATGATCCCGGTCTTCCTGGGCGCCGGCGATCGCGTGGTGGCGCCCGACTTTCTGGGATTCGGCCGCTCCGACAAGCCCATCGACGAAGCGGTCTACACCTTCGATTTCCACCGCGAGGCGCTCCTGGCTCTGATCGAGGCGCTCGATATCAGGAATGTTGTGCTGGTGGTGCAGGATTGGGGCGGCTTGATTGGCCTCACGTTGCCGATGGTGTCGCCCGAGCGCTACGCGTCGTTGCTGGTGATGAACACCACGTTGGGCACCGGGGCCGCACCCCTCGGCGAAGGCTTCCTCGCCTGGCGCGCTTTCTCCAATCGCAATCCCGATATGGACATCGCCAGGCTGATGCAGCGCGCCTGCCCGCATCTCGGCGAGGCCGAGGCTGCCGCCTATGCAGCGCCCTTCCCCGACGCAACCTACAAGGCGGGCGTGCGGCGCTTTCCCAATCTCGTGCCCGATCGGCCCGATGGTGGCGGCGCCGCGCTGTCGCGCCAGGCGCGCGACTTCTGGCGCGAGCGCTGGACCGGCCGGAGCCTGATGGCCATCGGCATGAAGGACCCCGTGCTGGGTCCATCGGTGATGCGCGCGCTGCATGCCGCAATCCGCAACTGCCCGCCGCCGCTGGAGATCGCCGACGGCGGCCACTTCCTGCAGGAGTGGGCCGAGCCCGTGGCCGAGGCCGCGACGCGGGCGCTCTAGCAACGTCGGCCTCGGACGGTTTCGCCAATTTCCGCAATTTCCGCAATTTCCGCTAGTGATTCGCCAATCAGCGTCTGGAGTGGCCCCCAAAACTGAGACAGTGAAACTGCGGACAGTTTCGCGGCAATTCGCGCGATTTGCGCCGGCAGATGCCATCGTCGTTACCACCTTCCCTTGTCTGCGTGAAGGATTGCGCTTCCGCGGTCGCCTTCCATCGGATTGCCGCGATCGGATCGTCGATCGGCCTCGATGATATGGCGCTACTTAAGTATTTGTCAAGTACTATCCAGCATTACTTAGGAGACGGCGCGACATCGAATAAGTAAGCACCATGCGGGGGGTAAAGCCCTTTTCGACTACTGAAAGTATTGGGTTTTCCGCGGGCTAAATCGCCGGCCAATAAGTGGGTACCAGAGAACCCACTAATATAATTCTCTTGCGCGCCGACGGAGGTCCGCCCGGGCCCTCCTGCCCGCGCCATGACCCGCAGCAAACATGATTTGGTGGCTGGACGGGGTGTCGACGCGACCGCTGAGGGACATTTCCCATCGACGTCACGGAGCGTGCAAAGCTAGTGTAGATGCTCATGTTCGCGTTCTATCTCGTCTGGCCCTACATGGGCCTCGGTGCGGCCCTGCTTCTGGCCCTGCTGCTCACCACCGACTCCCTGCGCAGCGACCTCACGGTATCGCGTTGGCGAGACCTCGTCTGGCTCGCCTGGTTGGGCACACTGGCCTACCTCGTCCACCAGTTCGAGGAGCATGGCATCGACGCCGAGGGCGCGACCTACGCATTCCGCGGCGAGATGTGCCGGAACTTCGGGTTCCCCGACATCCAGGCCTGCCCCATCCCTTTCTCGTTCGTCACCGCCGTCAATATCAGCGTCGTCTGGGTATTCGGCCCCGCGACGGCGCTGCTCGGACGGCGCCGGCCGGAGCTCGCGCTCGCCTTCTTCGCCGTGCCCATCATCAACGCCATCCCGCACATCGTCCCGGCAGCAGCTCAGGGCACCTACAATGCCGGCCTGGTGACGGCGATCGTGATCTTCGTGCCCCTGTCGCTATGGGTTTTCCACGTCGCCCTCTCCCGCTACCGGCTGGGCTGGCGCGCCGTCATCGCCACCATCGCAGCCGGCATCGTCTATCACGTGATCATGATCGGCTCGGCCGCCGTCTTCGTCGCCGGCCGCCTGGACGTGCTCACGCTCGACGCGATCCAGGTGGTCAATCCGGCCCTCATCCTCCTCATCGTCGGACGGCTGGGACGCAAGCGACCGGCCTACAGTCATTCCGACAGCAGTGGAATCAAATCGCGGCAACAGCCAACGACCTCACCCTGAGGCGGCCGCCCCTCGAGTACCTCGGGATAAACTCCACGGCCGGCGAGAAGGGTGAGGTGATTTCGTCTTCGCCGGAAAGACGCTAGGCCGCGAGCTTCTGCGCCAGCGAGGCCGGCACGCGCACCGGCATGTCGAGCAGCATCTGGGCGAAGGCCTTGGCGAGCGGATCGGCCTTGAGCGAGGCCATGCCGCCGCCGCCCAGCGCCTGGCGCAGCAGGAAGTTGAAGCCGTTGATGCCGGGCAGGCGCCAGCGCGTGACCCTGCCCTGGATGCGATGGGCGAAGTATTTCGCCACCGCCGCCTCCGTCACCTCCGCATCGAGGATCGGCTCGTATTCGGGTCGGCGCGCGAAGATGCCGATATTGGCGTTGTCGCCCTTGTCGCCCGAGCGGCCATAGGCCAGCGCCACCAGCGGCACGGTCTCGATCGCGGCGTTCGGTCCGCTGGTCGGCAATGGCGGTGCGGGTGGTGCCTCAACCGGCAACTGCGCCGATGTGAAGCCGCCGCTCTTGGCGCCGCGTTCCATCGTGAGGGTGCGGCCGTCGAGCTCGATCGTGACCGGCACCAAGGTCTTGGGCACCAGGCAGGAGAACATGCGGATCACCGGCGAGGGCGAGGCCCGGCCGGCGCCGAAGCTGCCGGTCATGCCGACCACGCCGCCGGTCGACATCGGCGCGATCTCGCGGCCGAGCAGGCTCAACGCCTCCTTCTGATCGTGCTTGGCCGCGATCTTGACCACGACCTCGCGGCTGTCCTGCGCGCGCGCATGCGGGCCGTAGGTCGCCTCGCCGCCGATGATTTCTATGCTGACGTCGCGGTAGTCGCCCATGTTCTTCTCGCGGAACATGCGTTGCGTCTTCTTGATGATGGCGTCGGCGCTGTGCCGGCCCTTGGCCACCGCCTCGCGGCCGCCCAGCATGAAGATCGTGCTCAATTTGTAGCCGTCGGGCCAGGTCGTGGAGACCTTGTAGGTATCGGTCGGCGGCCGCCCGCGGGCGCCCGCGACGCGCACCTTGTCCTTGCCGACCTGCTCGTAGGTGGCGCCGGTGAAGTCGCACACCACGTCGGGAACGATATAGGCGCGCGGATCGCCGATCTCGTACAGCATCTGCTCGGCCACGGTGGCGGGGGCGATCAGCCCGCCGGTACCGTCGGGCTTGCCCAGCACGAACGCGCCGTCGCTTGAAACTTCGGCCACCGGGAAGCCGATGTTGTCGTAGTCCGGCACCAGGCGCCAATCGGTGAAGTTGCCGCCGTTGCACTGCGCACCGCATTCGATGATGTGGCCGCAGAGCGTGCCCGCCGCCAGCGCATCGTGATCGTCCATGCGCCAGCCGAAGGCGTGGATCAGGGCGCCCAGCGTGACCGCCGAATCGACGCAGCGGCCGGTGATCACCACATCGGCCCCTTCGGCGAGCGCGCGGGCGATCGGGAAGCCGCCGAGATAGGCGTTCATGCTGGCGATCTTTTGCGGCAGCTCGGCGCCGGTATCCATCTCGCGGATGTCGAGCTTGCGCAGTTCGTCGGCCCGCGGCAGCAGGTCGTCGCCCAGCACGACCGCGACCTTGAGCCTCACGCCGGCCGCCTCGCAAGCCTTGAGCACGGCGTCGCGGCAGGCCTGCGGGTTCACGCCGCCGGCATTGGTGATCACCTTGATCTTTCTCTCAGCGATCTCGCGGGCGAGCGGGGCCATGACGACGCTCACGAAGTCGGTGGCATAGCCCATCTGCGGGTTGCGCAGCTTCTGGGCCGCCATGATCGACATGGTGACCTCGGCCAGGTAGTCGCTCACCAGGTAGTCGACATTGCCGTGGCGGACGAGCTGGACCGCGGCGGTCTCGGTGTCGCCCCAGAAGCCGGAATGGCAGCCGACGCGGACTGTCTTGACCATGACGGTTACTTTCTCTTGCGATTGATGAACGCGCCCATGCGCTCGATGTGCTCGCCTTCGGCCACCGACTGGGCAAGGGCGTCGATGCCGGCCTGCACGGCCTCGTCGAGCGACAGGCGTTCCCAGCGGCGCATCAGGCGCTTCTGCGCCCGCACAGTCAGCGGCGCGGCCTCGACGATGGCCTTTACGCAACGCTCGACCGCCTCGTCGAGCTTCGCCGCCGGCACGACCTCCTCCACCAGGCCCCACGCCTCGGCCTTGGCGGCGTCGATGGTCTCGGCGGTCAGCAGCAGGCGCGACGTGCGGCCCCAGCCGATCAGGCGCGGCAGCAGCGCGGCCTCGACCACCGAAGGGACTCCCACGTTGACCTCGGGCATGCCGAAATGGGCATTGTCGGCGGCGATGCGCAGGTCGCAGGCCACCGCGACTTCGAGGCCGGCGCCCAGCGCGTAGCCTTCGGCGCGACAGATGACCGGCACGGGACAATCGCGGATCGACTGGCAAAGCTTGTGAACCATGGTGATGAAGCGACGACCGTCCTCGGAGGTCTTCATCGTCACCATGTGGTTGATGTCGGCGCCGCCGATGAAGGCTTTTCCGCCGGCGCCGGAGAACACGACGACGCGCAGGTCATCTTCGCGGGCGAGAGAGAGGAAGGCTTCGGTAAGATCCAGCAACGCCGGCGGATTGAGGACGTTCAGGCGCTTGGCATTGTCGAAAACGACATACGCCACCACACCCGCCGGCCGGCGGTCCCAGGTGATGTCTACCTTGTGCACGCCTGCGGCCATGATGTTTCGCTCCGTGGCTCTTCTTCTATGCGGGAATTTCATCTATTAGAGCCCGCCTGCGACGCTTCACAAGAGCCAACCCCGGATGCCTGACACCCTTCCCATCGATCTTGGCCGCTATTCGGTGTTCGTGCCGCCCGATCCCTTCGAGGATCATGTCGGCCCGTTCTATTTCCGCATTACAGGCGACGCGCGCCAGGCGGGCAGCGTGCATTGCGTGCTGCCGACCGAGCCCCGGCACGGCAACTATGTCGGCGGCGTGCATGGTGGTGCCACGCTCGCCTTCTCCGACTACGCGCTCTGCCTGGTGGCCGGCCGCGCCGCCGACGGCGGCACCAATACGTCCTTCGCCATGACCGTCAGCATCGCCGTCGAGTTTCTCGACGCCGGCAGGATCGGCCCGCCGCTCGAGGCGCGCGGCGAGCCGCTGCAGGTGACCGGCCGCCTGGCCTTTGCGCGCGGCAGCATCACCCAGGAAGGCCGCACGGTCGCGCTGTGGTCGGGCGTCTGCCGCCATGTGGCGCGGACCAAGGTGATGGCGCGCAAAGAGGCGCCGTCTGCGCCGGCGAGTGCCGCGTCGCAGAGCGTGCCCGCGGACTTCGAGCTTTTGGCCAATGCCAGCGTCTATTCCCGCCACATCGGCCCGTCCTACGCGCGCAAGGAGACGGACGGCGCTTCGTTGATCCAGCCGACCCTGCCGCACATGTGCAACTCGGGCGGCGTGCTGCATGGCGGCTACATGATGAGCTTTGCCGATTCGGCGGTGACCCGCGCGGCCGGCCTCACGACCGGCATGGCGCCGAGCACGGTAGCCTTTGCCGCCGAGTTCTTAGCCGCCGGCGATGCAACGGCGCCGCTCACGACCCGGGTCGAAGTCCCACGCCACGGCAAGTCGCTCGCCTTCTTGCGCGGGCTGCTGGAGCAGAACGGCCGGAAGCTGCTTTCGTATTCGGCGACGATAAAACTTCGGCAGCGTTGATCGAGCGGATGTCTTTCCTCCCCGCGCGTAGCGTGGGGGTTTAGAGATATCGAGCGGACTTGAACACTTTTGACAACGTTTCCGTTTTCGTCCGGTTTGCGTTTTTAAACGCACTGCGACTGTTTCAGTTACTGGGTCAAGGGTGCGAAGGGTTAGGCATGGCTACTTCGTACATACCAACCTATGCCTTGTGGCCCCACATGGTGCAGAACCCGGAAATGCAGGAAATTCATTTCTACGCACTATGCGGCGTAGTTATGAGCCTCCACGCTGCGCTGGAGCGGACGAAGTTCCAACTTTTCGAGAAGGCGACAAACGTGGCCGGAGAACACGCAAACGCCCAGCTCAGATTTATTACGCGATGGGCAAGGAAAAGGAGCGCACCAAGGCGACTCATGAGGCCGACGCAGCTGCGTTACACGTCTGAAATGACAGACCGCTGCCTCAACGCGCGCGACCCGATCACGGGCTGCCGTCCACTCGGCGTCGAGATCTGGAAGATCGACAAGGCGGTGCTCGTGGACTGGATGCCGGCGCAGTCACTGCCCTACAAGGGCTTGCACGGGATGAAGCTCACGATTCCCGTGTGGGAAAACAAGTAGGCAAAGCGCGCAGACGCCGGCACGGCGCCGGGAGTAGGATTACGTGTGAAGGCAACTGCCGGAGGCGCGGGGATGATTGGACGGATCGGGCTGGGCGCCGCAGTGCTGGCGCTAATCGGATGGGCGGCGGCGGCCGCGCCCATTCCGGGAACGGATCAGCAGGTCGGGAGCTGGATCGTCCAGGCGCACGACGACGGCAGCGGCAAGTTCGCGTACTGCGACGCGACCCGTGACGGAGGCGGCCCCTTGGTGCATATCGGCCAGTCCGCGTCCGGCAGCTGGCAGATCGGCTTCACCAACGCCGGCTGGCAGTTCGCCGTCGGCCAGGATGTCACCGTCACGCTGTTCATCGATCGCGTGCCTTATCCGCTCGTGCTCCGCACCTTGAGCCCGACTACGTTCTCGACGCCGCTGCCGGACACCACGCTGGTCGACGCCTTGCGCCAGGGAGATATGCTCACCCTTCAGCTCGGCGCGGTGTACACGACCTTCTCCCTCGACGGTAGCACGGCCGCGATCAACGCGGCCGCCTTGTGCCAGCAGGGCTACGTCGCGAGCGCCGCGCCGCCACCCGCAGCGCCGCCCGCATCGCCGCAAGCCGCGGTGCCTCCGCCGGCGCTGCCTCCCGCCCCCGCGGCAGCGCCCGCACCGGGCGGGATGCCGCCCGAGGTCGCGCAGGAAGTCTCCAACCTGCAGAGCAATTGCCAGGTGATGAACAAGACCCCGCCGCCAATCGGCGACTACGTCACTCGTATCGGGCTGACGGGCGACGGCACCGACGACTGGCTGATCAATACCGGCGGTATCTCCTGCGCGGGATTGACCGGTGGCGGCGGTGGCGGCTCCATGATGGAGATCTTCATTGGGCTGACGAACGGCCATGCCCGCAAGGTCTACGCGCGCTACGCCCTCGGGGTGGAGATCCGCGGCAGCACGGTCTGGCTGGGGAGCAGCGGCGACCAGTGCCGCGGCTCCGCCACCGTCCCGCCCCCGACGACGAAGACATGCCAGGTTCCGCTGATCTGGAACAAGGCCACCCAGCGCTTCGACGAGGGACCGCCGACAAACGTGCAGTAAGCCACCTGTCTTCAGGGCTTCAACGGGAACGCCTGCCCCAGCCTGGCAAACATCTGCAAACTCAGCCTCCGCCGTCCGGCCAGCACCTTCGTCAAATTCGCGGCATCGATTCCGAGGGAGCGAGCGAATTCTCGTAAGCCCTTGCGCCCGCACTCAACCTTAGCTTGTGCAATGAGCTTTGCGTGCCGCGCGGCATCGGAATGCCCGCACTACCCGGAGGAATTCTCTTCCAGCCTGCGCTCAAAGTGAAACTGACTGACGTAGTTGGTTGAGAATTGCTGATTTCTCGCATCAGGCGGGTGAATATCGGAGCGTTGTCAAAAGTGTTCAAGTCTGCTCCATGTCTCTACCCCCCGCGCGTAGCGTGGGGAGGTGTCGGCCTCACAGGCCGACGGAGGGGTCAGAAGCTCGACTCGTGACTCGTGACCCCTCCGTCGGCGTAGGACGCCGACACCGCCCCATCGTTTGACGATGGGGAGGTATATTGAATGTTAATCCTCCGCCACTCCCGCCTGCTCGGCGACTCTGCGGACTTCCTGGGTGAACATCCCGCGCAGGCGGTGCACGGTCGGCAGGTCCTCGGCCTTGGCGGCGCGCTCGACCGCCTCGGCGATCTGGCGCAATGACGCCGCGCCGATCATGCCGGAGGCACCCTTCAGCCGGTGCGCCGCGCGGGCAATGGCCACGAAGTCGTCGGTCGCCTTGATCTCGCGCTCGGCCGTACGCGCGGTGTCGAGGAACTCGCGCTCGACCTCGGCCAGGGTGGCGGGATCGTCGCCGAACAGCTCGACGAGCTTGTCGCGGTCGTAAGCCTGCGGGGTGCGTGCTCCATTCATTCGGCAGCGTCCTTCAGCCAGACATCGAGGGTGGCCTTGAGCTGCTCGATGCCGATCGGCTTGGTGATGAAGCCGTCCATGCCGGCGGCGCGGCTCTTCTGTTCCTGTTCCTCGAGCGCGCTGGCGGTGACCGCCAGGATGGGCGTGCGCGCCCGCCGCTCGGCCGCCTCGCTCTGGCGAATGCGCCGCGCCAGCTCGAAGCCGTCCATGGTCGGCATCTGCAGGTCGGCCAGCACGAGGTCGTAGCCGCCCTTCCGCCACAGCTCGAGCGCCTCCTCGCCGCCGGCCGCCGAATCGGTGGTGGCGCCGGCGAGCTCGAGCTGGCGCGCCAGGATCTTGCGGTTGACCGAATTGTCGTCGACCACCAGCACGCGGCCGTTGAGCGGCGCCGCCTCGCGCGCCGCCGCCGGCGCCGCGGCAACGGTGGGCGTGCGGCCGGCCGCGCGGGCCACGGCGCGGATCAGGGCATCGCGCCGCCACGGCCGCGGCAGGCCCGATGCCGCCTCCGGCGTGCCCGGCCCGTCCGACAGCCGGACCTCGCCCTCGATCCCATCGATCCGGATGCCGGTGAAGCCCGCGCCGGCATCGGAGTGCACGACGCGCGCCCCGGCATCCTCGAGATACCGCGCGATCGCCCGGGCCTCGTCGGCGTCGGGCAAGGCTAGGCCAAGCCGCAGCCCCTGCAGGACGGGTTCGGCCCGCGGCGCTGCGGCCGCTGCCTCGCCGAGACGGACGGTGACGATGAAGGTGGCACCCCGGCCCGGCTCGCTCAGCAGCTCGACGCCGCCCTGCATGGCCTGGGCGAGCCGGCGCACGATGGACAGGCCAAGGCCGGTGCCGCCGAAGCGGCGCGTGGTCGAGCTGTCAGCCTGCACGAAGGGCTGGAACAGGCGGCTCTGCTGCTCGTCGCTGAGGCCGATGCCGGTGTCGGCGACCCGGATGCAGAGCGCCTGGCCGCCGGCCGCCTCGAGCGACAGCCGCACCGAGCCGGTCTCAGTGAACTTGATGGCGTTGCCCAAAAGGTTGAACAGGATCTGCTGCAGGCGCAGCGGATCGCCGGTCACGCGCTCCGGCACGCCGGCCGCGACATAGGCGGCCAGCTTCAGGCCCTTGGCGGCGGCCTGCGGCGCCAGGGTCTCGGCCACGCCCTCGATCAGCTCGACGGTGGAGAACTCGATGCTTTCGAGGTCGAGGCGGCCCGCCTCGATCTTGGAGAAGTCGAGGATGTCGTCGATGATCCGGAGCAGCGCCGACGCCGAATAGCGCACCGTGCCCAGCGCCTCGCGCTGCTCGACCGAAAGCGGCGAGCGCTCCAGCACGTCGATCATGCCCAGAACGCCGTTCATCGGCGTGCGGATCTCGTGGCTCACGGTGGCCAGGAAGGTCGACTTGGCCTGGTTGGCGCTTTCGGCGTCGCGCTGTGCGTCGATCGCCGAATCGCGGGCGAACCGCGCCTCGTCGTAGGCGATCTGCAGGCGGCGGGCGAGATCCTCCTTCTGGTAGGCCAGCGCAATGTTGTCGTACTGCCAGCGATGGACGTCGCGCACGTAGGCCATGAGATGGCCGACATAGGCGCCGCCGGCGATGCCGACGAGCTGATAGAACGGATCGGAGGCGGTCAGCAGCACGAACAGCAGCGGCGCGGTGGTGGCGGCGGCGAAGGCGTAGAAGGTCGGCGGATGGGCCGAGCGGATCGGCACCGCCGTGGTGATGGTGGCCAGCAGCACGAGGCCCAGCAGCATGCGCTGCAGCTCGTAGTCCTTGGAGGCCAGGATATAGCCCGCCGTGCCCCAGCAGGCGCCGGCGAGGAACGACAGGCTGGCGAACCACCAGCCCCAGCGGATCACCTCCTCGTCGGACGGATGGGCCCGGTTGAAGGCGCGCCGCAGGATGTCGAAACCGATGGTGACGACGATATGGACGGCGAAGGGCGGCGCAAGTTCCAGCAGATCGATCTGGCGCCAATAGATGGCGGCGATCACCGGCCACAGCACGAACGAGAAATAGCGCGACTGCGCCGAGCCTTCGAACAGGCGCCGGATGAGCTCGGCGCGGACGAAGGCTTCCTGACCGGGCGTCAGCGCCGCCGCTGCGGGTTGGGCGGATGGCTCAGCCGACGCGACGGACATCGCCCCTCGAATGCGCCGGCGCGGCACAAAGGCTGCCGTCGCTACCGGGTCGCGGATCAAAGGATGGTGGTGTCATGTCATGAAGCCGAGGGCCGCCTTGCCGCGGCGAGTGTATCAAATATATCAAGAAACCACTATATCTCATTGAGAAGTCATGCTATTTTGTCTGAATTAGAGAAACATTCATTTCGGATCAAGTCATGTTGCAGCCTTCTGTTCTGCTGGTCGAGGACGACGCCTTTCAACGCAAGGCGGCCGAGACCTACCTGATGAATCACGATCTCAGGGTCATCGCCGTCGAGAACGGCGCGCAGATGCGGCGCCAGATCTCGCGTTCGATGCCCGACCTCGTGCTGCTCGACGTGCAGCTGCCCGGCCAGGAGGACGGCTTCGCGCTGGCCCGCTGGCTGCGCGAAAGCAACACCAAGGTCGGCATCATCATGCTGACGGCCGCCGGCGATTCGGTGGACAAGGTGCTGGGCCTGGAAAGTGGCGCCGACGACTATGTCGCCAAGCCCTACGAGCCGCGCGAGCTTCTGGCGCGCTGCAAGAGCGTGCTGCGCCGTTCGGTCAACAAGTCGACGCCGTCCCTCCTGGAGCGGATCCGCATGGGCCAGTACACGCTCGACCTGCCCAGGCGCCAGCTGCTCGATCCGGTCGGCAAGGACGTGGCGCTGACCTCG
>DATHNU010000870.1:0-2095 GCA_035485695.1 Reyranella sp.
CCGTGGCTCATGATGGCGACGCCGGCCTCGGCCAGAAGGTCGGCGGTGCGTTCGGCCAGGTCGGTCGGCACGGAGCCCAGCGCGAAGGCGTGGCTCACTGCGACCCTGCCGTTCAGGCCGGCCGCCTCGGTGCGGTGCGCGATCGCCGTCAACTGGTGAATGCCGCTCTCGCCACTGTCGTGCAGATGGAGATCGACGCCGACGCCGCGGCGCTCGGCGATACCGAAGACCGCATCGAGATGGCCGTCGAGATCACCGTCGATGCCGACGGGATCGAGGCCGCCTAAAAGGTCGGCGCCCTCGGCGATGGCGGCATCCAGCAGCGCGGCCGTGCCGGGTGAGCGCAGAATGCCGCTTTGCGGAAAGGCCACGATCTGGATCGTGACAAGGTCGCGAAAGCGCTCGCGCACTTTCAGGATTTCGTGGAGATTTTTGAGCCCGAGCTGATTGTCGATATCGACGTGGCTCCGCATATGCAGTGTGCCGCTGGCCATCACCTGGCGCACCAGATTGGCGCCGGTCTCGGCTTCCGGGACCATGCGTGTCGCGCGCACCTTGCGTTCGGCTTCGATGCGGTCGGCGACGCGATTACCTGCCGCCTGGTTGGGCACCCAGGGCAGGCCGAGCAGGGTCTTGTCGAGATGGATATGGCCGTCGATCAGTGGCGGCAGGACCAGGGCACCGCCGAGGTCGAGCGTATCCGCGCGCGTCGTGGGATCGGACGCCGGGAGGAGGGCGGCGATCCGCCCTCCCTGGACGTCGATGTTGTGCCGACTGCCGTCGGCCAGTGTGGCGTTGGCGAAAAGCACGCTCTTACTTGTCGGCGACCGCGCCCGCTTCCTTGCGGGTCTGGGCGACCGCGGCGCGCGCTGCCATGGCCATGAGGCCTGAGTCGTTGGCGATGGTGACGAATTGGAAGCCCTTGCCGATCATTTTGGCGGCGTAGCCCGCGGTTCCGTTGTGTATGCCGGCGAACTGGTTGCGCTTCTTGATGGCGGCCAGAAGCTTGTCGTAGATCGCCAGGATCTGCGGCTCCTCGCGGTCGAGCTTCGGCACCAGGCCGAGCGACAGGCCGAGGTCGCTAGGGCCGATATAGATGCCGCTGATGCCCGGCACGTCGAGGATGGCGTCGATATTGTCGATCGCCTCCTGAGTCTCGATCATCGGGATGACCAGCACTTCGTCGTTGGCGGTCGCCTGGTAGGGCGTCGCTTCGCCATAGGCGCCGGCGCGGATCGGGCCGTTGCTGCGCTTGCCCTTGGGCGGATAGAGCGAATAGGAGACCAGCGCCTTGGCCTCGGCTTCGGTGTTGATCATGGGACAGATCACGCCCCAGGCGCCGCCATCCAGAACCTTGCCGATGATGCCGGGCTCATTCCACGGCACGCGCACCAGCGGCGTCACCGGATGCTTGTCCATCGCCTGGAAGCAGGCGACCATCGAATGGTAGTCCTGCACGCCATGCTGCATGTCCACGGTGACGCTGTCCCAGCCACACTGCGCCATGGTCTCGGCCGAGAAGCCACTGGGGATCGCAAGCCAGGCGTTGACGCAGGCCTTGCCGGCCTTCAGGCGCTTTTTCAGCATGTTCGTCGACATCGGCGTTCCTCTTTTCATCGAGTTTGGAAGGCGGGATGATAGTCGCGCTGACCGGTCCAAGGCCATGGCCGTCTGTCGCAGTGCGGGCCCATGGCGAAAGCCTTCGGGTCCACATCAGACCGATGCCTCATCCTGAGGAGCGGTCCGGAGGACCGCGTGTCGAAGGGTGGGGTACATCACGGATGTTGCCCACCTTCGAGACGCCGCGTGGAGTTTACCCCGAGGTATTCGAGGGGCGCGGCTCCTCAGGTTTGATCCGGCCGAAGTCCGTCAGCCTTTGACCGCGCCGGCCGCCAAGCCCTCGACGATGTATTTCTGCAGCAGCGCCACCAGGATCACGGTGGGCGCCAGCGCCAGCAGGCAGATCGCCATCATCAGATTGAAGAAGACATGGACGTCGCCGACCAGGCTCGCGATCACCACCGGCAGGGTCATGAAATCGGGTCGCGCGTTCAGGATCAGCGGGATCAGGAGCTCGTGCCAGGAAATGATGAAG
>DATHNU010000871.1:0-2693 GCA_035485695.1 Reyranella sp.
GTGTTCGCGCCGCTGCCACGCGCCCAGTCGACCTCGGACGGCGCGATCGGCGTGGACAGGGCGGTTTCCTGCGGCGCGAACTGGGCGCAGCCGGCGACGGCGAGGATCGATCCCAGGAAAAAGGCGGTAGGCTTCATGCGCCAGGTCTTTCCGTTTCAAAGGGAGCCCCAGAGTAGGCCGCAACACGGCGCGGGCCTGTGTTCCTTTGGTGGTTCGTCCCGACATCTTGCGCTCTCCGAGATCTGCCTTCGTCGATGAGTAATGAGGCCTCGGAGCGGGCGCACGACGCGCGCCGGCCTCGAGGTCAGACCCAATGAACGACAAGCACCGCCAGCGCCACTACCAGCATTGCTGCGCCGGATATCGAAGCCTTCCTTGACGATGGTCGACGCGCGCGACATCGTGAGCGGCCAGGTCAGGGTCGCGCGGCGCAGCCGTGACATGCGGGGAGGTCGATCATGACTTCAGCAACCAAATTGTTGATCGCTTGTTTTGCGCTTACCTTGCCGGTCACTGCGTTCGCCCAATCGGCCGACGCAAAGTACTGCCAGGCGCTGGCCGACGTATATCGAAAGACTTCCGCGCATGACGCGACTCCGAACGCTGGAGTACCCATAGCCGTCGCGAAGTGCCAAGCCGGTGATACATCCGGCATTCCGGTTATCGAGAAGGCGCTGAGGGATGCGAAGGTTGAGCTTCCTCCGCGTAACTAAGGCAGAGGCTGCATAGGGTTTCCCCAGGGATCGATCGGTTTTGGGATCGCGGGAAGTACAGGCAGCGCCAGCACGGGTACGTCGAGCTCCTTGGCGAGGATCTTCAGCCTAGGCTTGCTCCGGCCCGGCAAGCTTTTTTGGGCAACAAAAGAGACAAGTCATATGCGTTTGACGGGCTGGCAATCGGCCGGCCGCCCGGCCTAGCATCGCGCACCGGGGGGTTGTCCAGTGCCGACCCAGTACGCGCCTCTGCCGAACTCGACCTACCTCGACTACGACAGCTACCGCAGCGACACGCCGTCGCCGACCGGCGCGGGCGCGGTCGGCAACTTCACCTTCAACGTGGCGCTGGTGCTCGATCGGGCAAACGATCCGACGGCGCTCCTGAATTCCGATTGGGCGTCGCGCCAGCAGCAGCTCGAGAGCCTGACCGACAGCGGCACGCTGTGGTCGACCTACGGCGCCAACCCGGCGGCCTACAACCAGGTCCTCGCCCAACTGAGCGGCCTCGGCATCCACACCGTCAACCAGATCGATCCCGTGAACGGCTATGTGTCGTCGCCCGAGTCGCGCACGATCTGGGTGCAGGTCGACCAGAGCAATTTCGCCACGCTGTTCGGCACGCCGCTGGTGGCGGGCCACGATCAGGCGGGCAACGCGGTAGCCTACTGGCAGGGCGACCTGTCGCTGCTGCAGCCCCTGGCGGCCCTCGGCGTCAAGGGCCTGTGGTTCGACACCGACATGTTCGGCACGGTGCTGGCGCCGTCGGGCGCCGGAGCGGCGGCGGCGCTGCCGCAGGGTGCGCAAAGCATCGGCAACAGCGCGCCGCGGGGCGACGTCATCCTCGACCCGCAGGACATCGCCCAGAACTATTACAATTTTCCGCTGTCGGGCGCGCTCTGGGATCCGTCGTCCGGCCACGCCGTCAGCACCGGCACGATCGGCCTGCTCGAGCCCGGTATCGGCAGTGCGCTCGGGCCGGATATGCCAGCGGGCGAATTCCAGGCGCTGCTGGATGCCTATCGTCAGACCATGGGCATCAGCACGTCGGGCCGGGTGACGACCCTTGCGCTGGGTGGGCAGCAGGTGACACCCGACGCCAGCGAACGCTCGCTCGATGTCGGCGTGGCGACGGCGATCAACCCGCAGAGCCCGCTCGTCCTTTATGCCGGCTCCGGTTTCAGCGATAACGCCAACGCGGACGCCTATACGGCCTACCAGGCGGCGATCTGGGATACGGTGAACGACCCCGACGTCATCTCCTCGTCGTACCGCTTCCATCCGACGATGGCAGCCCCTGGCTCGCCCTTCCTGTTCGCGGTCGATCAGCTGTTCGTCGATGCAGCCCTTCGCGGCATCACGGTCCTGACCTCCGCCGGCGACGGCGGTTCCGGCGGCTGGACCGGCGACGGCGTCACCAATGTCGTGACCACCCGCGGCAGCCCCTACGACCTGATGGTCGGCGGCACGTCGCTCAGCACGCTGGCGGCGGCGGGCGCCGACCCGACCCTGGCCGATGTCCTGACGTTGGCCATGGCGGGCGATCCGGCGACGATCTGGGACCTGGTCGCCGGCGGCCTCGTCGCCCTGCCCGCTTCGTCGGGGCCCGCCTCGCATTTCGTCGAAGCCGTCTGGAACACCTATGCGCTCGACGGCTCGACATTCGCGAAGAACGGCTATCTCGGAAATCTCGCCGGCGCCGGCGGCGCGGATTCCAGCCATGCCGTGCCGTCCTACCAGAGCGATTTCGGCCTGATGCCGACCACCGCCGATCCGGCGGGCCTGGTTGGCCGCGGCGTGCCTGATGTTTCCGCCGACGCCGGCGGCAATCTCTTCTACGCCGTACCCGCAGCCGCGATGGACGGCCTGCGCGACGGCGGCGGCGGCGGCACGAGCGCGTCGGCGCCGCTATGGGCGGCGCTGATCTCGCAGTTCAATGCGATCTTCCACGATCAGGGCCTGCCCACGCTGGGCTACATG
>DATHNU010000872.1:0-2683 GCA_035485695.1 Reyranella sp.
AGTCCGAATTCTCGGCATGGATCATCAGCATGGCCTGCTCGCGGCGCGCGGCCGCCAGCGCATCGAGCATCTCGCGGTCCGAGAGCTTCACGTCATCGTAGGTCATGTAGATCTTGTAGGAAGTGTAGCCGTCGGCCACGAGCGCGGGAAAATCCTGGCCCATCGTCTTCTCGTTGGGGTCCGACAGGATCACGTGGAAGGCGTAGTCGATCAGCGACTTGTCGTTGGCGCGCGCATGATACTTGTTCACGGCATCGCGCAGCGACTGGCCCTTGCTCTGGTAGGCGAAGGGAATGATGGTGGTCGTGCCGCCGGCCGCCGCCGCCCGGCTGCCGCTCTCGAAATCGTCGCAGAATACCGAGCCGTCGGCGGTGTCCTGGTCGAAATGGACATGGGCGTCGATGCCGCCGGGCACGGCGATCAGGCCGGTCGCGTCGATCTCCTTGCGGCCCTTGTCCAGCCGCTCGCCCAGCGCCACCACGCGGCCACCCACGATGCCGATATCGCCCTTCACAACGTCCGCGGCGGTGGCGATGGTGGTGTTGCGGATGACGAGATCATATTCGGCCATGCACCTTCTCCTGCGGCGGTCGGACGACGCCAAAATAGCAAGTCCTGTGCCGCGCGTGGAGAATACAGGCAAAGCGCGGAGGACGTGAAAACAGACTGTGCTAACTGCGCCAACGCCCGCTCCCCGCCTAGACCCGGCCTGCTGGCCGGTCCACACTCGGACCAACGAAAAGGGGAACCGTCATGAAACGCTGGATCGGACCGCTGGTCGCCTTGTTCGCTACCTGTGCGCTGGCCGCGCCCGCCGTGGCGCAGACCGCCGTCAAGCCCGCCATCGTCTACAGCACGGGCGGGAAATTCGACAAGTCCTTCAATGAAGGCGTGAGCATGGGCGCCGAGAAGTTCAAGAAGGAAACGGGGATCGCCGTGGCCGAATTCGAACCCACCAACGAGACGCAGTTCGAGCAGGCGCAGCGGCGCTTTGCCCAGCGCGGCCAGGATCCCATCGTTGCCGTCGGCTTCTCCCAGGCCGTCTCGCTCGGCAAGGTCGCCAAGGAATTCCCCAACATCCACTTCACCATCATCGACAGCGTTGTCGACCTGCCCAACGTGCAGTCCGTGGTGTTCAAGGAGCAGGAAGGCTCGTTCCTGGTCGGTGTGCTGGCGGCGATGGCCTCCAAGAGCGGCAAGATCGGCTTCGTGGGCGGCATGGACATCCCGCTGGTCCGCCGCTTCCAGTGCGGCTTCGAGCAGGGCATCAAATACGCCAATCCCAATGCCGAGCTCATAAGCAACATGACCGGCACCACGCCCGCCGCCTGGAACGATCCGGGCCGTGGCGCCGAGCTCGCCAAGGGCCAGTTCGACCGCGGCGTCGACGTCGTCTATGCCGCCGCCGGCTCGACCGGCATCGGCATCCTTCAGGCCGCCAAGGATCGCGGCAAGCTCGGCATCGGCGTCGATTCCAACCAGAACTACCTGCACCCCGGCACCATGCTGACCTCGATGCTGAAGCGGGTCGACCTCGCGACCTACAACAGTTTCAAGGCGGCGCAGGCCGGAACCTGGAAGGCCGGCACGCAGGTTCTCGGCCTCAAGGAAGGCGGCGTCGACTGGGCGCTCGACAAGGACAACGAGAAGCTGATCACCCCCGAGATGAAGGCCAAGGTCAATGCTGCCAAGGCCGACATCGAGTCGGGCAAGATCGTCGTCCACGACTACATGAGCAACAATTCCTGCAAGTGATGCAGCGGCGCGAACGACCTCACCCTGAGGAGGCCGCGGAGCGGCCGTCTCGAAGGGTGGGCCACGGACGTGCTGGTGGCCCATGCTGCGAGACGCTCGCTGCGCTCGCTCCTCGGCATGAGGCTTGTCATTGATGGTACTCGTTCCGGCGATCGAGCTTCAGGGCATCCAGAAATCGTTTGGCACCGTGCATGCCGTGCGCGGCGTGTCGCTGCGCATCGAGAAGGGCGCGATCACCGGCATCGTGGGCGAGAACGGCGCCGGCAAGTCGACGCTGATGAGCATCCTCTACGGCCTCTACAACGCCGACGCGGGCGAGATCCGCGTCGAGGGTCGCGCCGTCCGCATGGACAACCCGCGCGATGCCATCGCGCACGGCATCGGCATGGTCCATCAGCATTTCATGCTGGTCGGCACCTTCACCGTGCTGGAGAACCTGGTGCTGGGCGCCGAGGGCGGACCGTTGCTGGCGGGTGGCCTGGCGGCGGCCCGCGCCGAGCTAGCCCGCCTGGCGCGCGATTACGGGCTTGCGGTCGACCCCGACGCGTTGGTGGCCGATCTCTCGGTCGGCGAGCAGCAGCGCGTCGAGATCCTGAAAGTGCTGTTCCGCGGCGCGCGCATCCTGATCCTCGACGAGCCCAGCGCCGTGCTGACGCCGCAGGAGACCGACCAGCTCTTCCGCATCCTGGCGGCGCTCAAGGAACGCGGCGTCACGGTCGTGCTGATCACCCACAAGCTGCGCGAGATCATGGCCGTCACCGACCATGTCTATGTCATGCGCCAGGGCCAGATCGTGGCCGACCGCCGCACGGCGGACACCAGTCCCGAGGAGCTGGCCGAGCTGATGGTCGGCCGCAAGGTGCTGATGCAGCTCGACAAGGCACCCAAGCAGCCCGGCGAGGTCCTGCTGCAAGCCGAGCACTTGACC
>DATHNU010000873.1:0-6646 GCA_035485695.1 Reyranella sp.
GCGCTTCTCGGTCATCGAGGCGGCCGTCATCGGCCTGGCACTGAACGAGGCGGCGTATCTCTCGGAGATCCTGCGCGGCGGCATCCTGTCGGTCGCCAAGGGCCAGACCGAGGCGGCGCGGGCGCTGGGGCTGAAGCCCTATCAGATCTTCCGCAAGGTGGTGCTGCCGCAGGCCCTGCGCGACATCATCCCACCGCTCGGCAACTCGGTGAACGGTCTCCTCAAGACGACCTCGATCGCCTCGGTGATCTCCATGGAGGAGGTGCTGCGGCGCGGCCAGATCCTGATGCAGCAGAAGTTCCAGGTGCTGGAAGTCTTCATGGTCGTGGCCATCATCTATCTGGTGATGACCACCTGCTGGGATTTCGTGCAGCGCCGCATCGAGGCCTATTACGGCAAGGCCTACGGCGCCGCCGTCGATCACCAGCTTGCGCGGGATGACCATTGAGCTCATCGGACCGCGGGCCTCCAGGCCCGCTCATTTCGTTGCATAAGCGAAAATGCGGGCCTGGAGGCTCGCGGTTCGCTTGAGCTTACGCCCGCACTCGCGCCTTCTCTTCCGCCAGCACCCCCATCGCCCGCAGCACCTCGCGCAGCGCCGGCCGTTGCGCCTCGGGCAGCGGCAGGCGCGGCGCACGCGGCGGGCCCATCGGCATGCCCATCATCTCGAAGCACGCCTTGGTGCCGGAGACGTAGCGCGGGCCGCCGACCCACCACAGCAGCGGCGTCATCTTGTTGTAGAGCGCGAGCGCCGTGTCCATGTCGCGCTTGTCGGCGACCAGCTCGAACAGCTCGGCCGACCAGCGCGGGACGACGTTGGAGCACACCGCGACCCAGCCCTCGGCGCCCAGCCAGAACGATTCGTAGCCCAGCACGCCCGCGAACACCGTCATCTTGTCGCCGGCGAGGCGGATGATGTCACGCACGCGCGTGGGATCGAGGGTCGATTCCTTGACGTACTGGCAGTTGGGGATCTGCGCGATGCGGGCAATCAGCTCCGGCATCATGTCGACATTGGCCGTCGCCGGATTGTTGTAGACCATGATCGGAATCGAAATCGCGTCCGAGACCTTCTTGTAGTGCGCATAGAGCTCGTCGTCGGTCGGCACGCTGTAGAAGGGCGGAATGATCATCACGCCGTCGGCGCCCATCGATTCGGCCTCGCGGCTCGCCCGCACCACCTCGTCGGTCCATTCCGCGCCGGTGCCGATCAGCACCGGCACGCGCCCGGCTGTCTGCTTGACCACGATCTCGACGATCTGCCGCCGCTCGTCCGGGGTGACGCTCAAGAACTCGCCGGTGCTGCCCAGCGGTATCAGGCCGTGGATGCCTTCCTCGATCTGGAAGTCGACCAGGCGCCGGAGCGCCGCTTCGTCGACCTTCCTGCCGTCGGCGGTGAAGGGCGTGATCAGGACCGTGTAGGTGCCACAAAACTTCTTCATGCTCACTCCCATCTGCAATCTGCGCGACCCCAACAACCTCACCCTGAGGAGAAGGGTGGGAACCCGCACCTTGTCCGTTGCCGACCCTTCGAGACGGCGCTTCGCGCCTCCTCAGGGTGAGGATGTTTCGAGGCGCTGTCCTGGCCCGTTCCCGCATTGTAAACCTTTTGCCATGCGCCTGAAGCACCCCGACATACGGCCGACCGGCCCACCGGTCAGCCTCCGCTTCGACGGTCGCGAGATCGAGGCGCTGCCCGGCGAGACCATCGCCGCCGCACTGGCGGCCGCCGACATCGTCGCCGTGCGCCAGGCCCGCTCGGGTGCGCCGCGCGGGCCGTTTTGCGGCATGGGCGTCTGCTTCGACTGCCTGGTCACGGTCGATGGCCGTCCCAGCCAGCGCGCCTGCCTCACCAAGGTCGAAGCCGGCATGGATGTCCGCTCGGCGCCCGTCGCGACGCCGCGCCAACCCGCGCCCACAGCGCCCGCCGAGGAGATCGCCTGCGATGTGCTGGTGGTGGGTGCCGGCCCGGCCGGCCTGTCGGTGGCACGCAGCCTCGCTTTGGCCGGTGCCGACGTGATCGTGGCCGACGAGCGCCTGCAGCCCGGCGGCCAATATTTCAAGCCGCTCGCGGCCTCGCACGCGGCCGATCCTTCGACCCTCGACCGGCAGTTCCGCGAGGGCGCGGTCCTGCGCCAGTCGGCGCTGCTGGCCGGCGTCAGGATTTTGAACGAGGCCACGGTATGGGCGGCCTTCTCGCCCCGCGAGGTCGCCGCCATCGTCGCCGGCCGTTCGACGCTGTTCCGCCCCAAGCGCCTGGTGCTGGCAGCCGGCGCCTACGAGCAGTCGCTGCCGGTCCCGGGCTGGACTCTGCCGGGGGTGATGACGGTAGGCGGTCTGCAGACCCTGGCGCGCTCCTACCGCGTCGCGCCGGGCCAGCGCATCGTGATCGCCGGCAACGGACCGCTCTGCCTGCAGACCGCCATCGAGCTGGTGGACGGTGGCGCCCATGTCGTGGCCGTGCTGGAAGCCGCGCGCCGACCCGGTATCGCGCAATGGCGCGATCTTTTGGCCGCCGGCGCCGCCGAACCTGGCCTGCTGCTCGATGGCATCAGCCTCGCCGTCCGGCTGCGTGGCCTGCTGCAGTGGGATCGCCAGGTGACGCGACTGCTGGGCGAGACGCGCGTCCAGAAGGTCGAGGCGGGCGATCTGTCGGTCGACGCCGACATCGTGGCGCTGGGCTACGGCTTCGCCTCGTCGTCGGAACTGGCGCGCGCACTGGGCTGCGCCCATCGCTTCGCGCCGCGCGGCAGTGGCTCGATGGAAACGCTGACCAACGAAGAGGGCCGCACCAGCATTGGCGAGGTCTTTGCCATCGGCGACGGCGCGCGTTTCGGCGGCGCTCATGCGGCCCGGGCGCAGGGTATCGTCGCCGCAGCCGCAATCGCGGCCGATCTCGGCCTGAAGGTGCTGGAGCCCCTTGCCGCGCGCCGAACACTCCGCCGTTCCAGGCGCTTCCAGGCGGCTCTGTGGCGGCTGTTCGCGGCGCCGCCCTTCGATCCCGACGCGATCGACGACGGCGCCATCGTCTGCCGCTGCGAGGAGGTGACGGCGGGTGAGCTGCGCCGGCAGATCGCGGCCGGCTACGACACGCCGGCTGGGCTGAAGCGAAAATGCCGGGTCGGCATGGGGCGCTGCCAGGGCCGCTATTGTGCTGCCGTGGTCGCGCGCATGACGTCGGGCGAGGTCGACGAATTCGGCCTGTTCGCGCCGCGCCCGCCGGCCAAGCCGGTGCCCATCCATGCGCTCACCGTCGAACAGCCGGAATGGAGCGGCCACAAGGATTTCATGCTACCCGACATGGCGCGTCCGCACGAGACGGCGCCGCTGCCGATCGAAACCGTCGACACCCTGGTGATCGGCGGCGGCATCGCCGGCTCCTGCCTCGCCTACTGGCTGGCGCACGAAGGCATCGAGACAATGGTGGTCGAGCGCGACGAGGTGAACCTGCAGGCCTCGGGCGCCAATGCCGGCTCGCTGCATGTCCAACTTCTCGCCTTCGACTTCGCATTGGGCGCGCCACCGGCAAATCGCGCGGCCGACACCTTGCCGCTCGGTCCCGCCTCGGTGGCGCTGTGGCAGGAGATCCAGCGCGACACCGGCCAGGATCTCGAGATGAAGGTCTGCGGTGGCCTGATGCTGGCGGAGAATGATCTCGATATCGCGTTCCTGAAGGGCAAGATCGCCCTGGAGAAGAGCCGCGGCATCGAGGCCGAGCTGATCGGTGCCAACGAGCTGCACACGCTCGAACCCTGCATCGGCGAGGTCGCCATTGCCGCCGAATGGTGTCCGGGCGAGGGCAAGATCAATCCGCTGAAAGGCACCTATGCCGTGGTGGCCAGGGCCAAGGCGCTTGGCGCGCGCTTCCGGCGCGGCAGCAACGTTGCGGCCATCGAGCGCGATGGCACGCATTGGAAGATCACAACCAGCCGCGGCGAAATCCGCGCCAGACGCGTCGTCAACACGGCCGGGCCATGGGCGGCGGAAGTCGCCTGCATGGCCGGCGTCGACATCCCGGTACGCGGCGCGCCGCTGCAGATGGTTGTTACCGAGCCCACGGCGCCCACGCTGTCGAGCCTCGTCGCCTACGCCCATCGTCATCTCACCCTGAAGCAGACGGGCTCGGGCGCCTTCATGATCGGTGGCGGCTGGACGGCCGACCTCGACGAGCAGCACAGGCTGTCACGCGCCCTGCGGGGCAGTGTCGAGGGCAACCTGTGGATCGCCAGCCGCGCGGTGCCGGCGCTCGCTGACCTGCATGCCATCCGCATCTGGGCCGGCATGAACGTCAATATCGACCGCGCGCCCATCCTGGGCGAGGTGCCGGGCTTGCCTGGCTTCTACAATTGCGTCAGCTCCAACGGCTACACCTTGGCGCCGGTGCTGGCGCGGCTGACGGCGGAGATGCTGGCCGGCCGCTCGACCAGCCTGCCGGTGGCTCCATTCTTGCTCAGCCGGTTTGGCTGATTATTCGCAAAGAGGCTGCCATGGAAATGTCGAACAAGAGCGCGCGCGAACTCTACGAGGCGGTGAAGATGAATCCGAACCGCCAGCGTTTCGGCTTCGGCCGCAAGCCCGCCCTGGTCAATGTCGATCTTCAATGCGCCTATACGCGACCGGCTGAATTCATCACGGCGTATGAAACGGATCCCAAGCAGATTGACTATGTGAACCAGGTGGCGCGGCTGTTCCGCGCCAACCGCTGTCCGGTGGTCTGGACCTACGTCGCTTATCTGGACTCGGGCGAGGATTGCGGCGTCTGGGGTACGCGCAGCGATACGCCGGACTCCCTGCAGAACATCAAGGCGGGTTCGCGTCGTGCCCAGCTCGACGAGCGCTGCGAGATCGACCGTTCCTACGACATCGTGTTCAACAAGCGCATGGCCTCGGCCTTCTTCGAAACCAGCCTCGGGTCGCTGTTCACCTTCCACAAGGTCGATACCGTGATCGTCACCGGCGGATCGACGTCGGGCTGCGTGCGCGCCACCGTGGTCGATAGCCTGTCCAGAAGCTTCCGCACCATCGTCCCGGAAGAATGCGTCTCCGACAAGCACGAGAGCCCGCACTACGCCAACCTCTACGACATGGCCCTGAAATACGCCGACGTCCTGCCGGTCGCCGAGGTCGTGTCGTTCATGGAACAGTACAAGCCGGCGAATTGATGCTGGGGGCGCGCCACTCCAGTGGCGCGATCTTTAGGCTGAACCAAAGACGCGCGACTGGAGTCGCGCGCCCCCAGCTAATTGAAGATCGACGGGTCGATCAGCGGCTTGCCCCGCGGCCGCGCCGCCTCCGGCCGGTCGCACTTCTGGAACAGGCCGCGGCCGGCCGAGCCGCTCATCTTCGCCTCCTCCATCACGACCTCGCCGCGCGACAGGGTCATCACCGGATAGCCGGTGAGCTCGCGGCCCTCGTAGGGCGTGTAGTCGCAATTGTGATGCAGGATCGAATTGGTGAGGCTCACCTTGCGCGTGGGATCCCACAGCACGATGTCGGCGTCGGCACCGACCGCGATCGTGCCCTTGCGCGGATGCAATCCGTAGATCTTGGCGGCATTGGTCGAGGAGATCGCCACGAACTGCTGCAGGGTGATGCGGCCCTTGTTGACGCCCTCGGAGAAAAGCAGCGGTAGGCGCGTCTCGACGCCCGGCACGCCATTGGGGATCTTGCGGAAGCTTTTATCGGCGCCCGGCAGCTTCTTGCCGCGCACGTCGTCGTACCTGAAGGCGGCGTGATCCGACGACAGGACGTGGAAGGTATTGGCCGAAAGCCCGGTCCAGATGTGCTCCTGGTTGTCGGTGCCGCGCGGCGGCGGCGAGCAGACGCACTTGCTGCCTTCATCGCCCGGCTTCTCGAAGTCCTCCTCGCTCAGGAACAGGTATTGCGGGCAGGTCTCGCCGTAGACCCTGAGACCGCGCGCCTGGGCGCGCTGGATCTCGTGCATCGCCTCCTTGGAGGAGACATGCACCAGCAGCAGCGGCACATCCAACAGCTCGGCCAGGGAGATGGCGCGGTGCGTGGCCTCGCGCTCGACGACGAAGGGCCGAGACGTGGCGTGGAACTTGGCGGCCGTCATGCCCTTGAGCTCGAGGCGTTCGGTGAGCCAGGCGACGCAATCGGAATTCTCGGCATGGATCATCAGCATCGCCTGCTCGCGCCGCGACGCCGCCAGCGCGTCGAGCATCTCGCGATCGGTGAGCTTCACGTCGTCGTAGGTCATGTAGACCTTGAAGGAGGTGTAGCCGTCGGCCACCAGCGCCGGGAAATCCTGGCCCATGATCTTTTCGCTGGGGTCGGACAGGATGACGTGGAAGGCATAGTCGATCAGCGACTTGCCCTCGGCACGCTTGTGGTAGCGGTTGACTGCGTCGCGCAGCGACTGGCCGCGGCTCTGGTAGGCGAAGGGGATGATGGTCGTCGTGCCGCCGGCCGCCGCCGCCCGGCTGCCGCTCTCGAAATCATCGCAGAACACCGAGCCGTCAGCCGTGTCCTGGTCGAAATGGACATGGGCGTCGATGCCGCCCGGCACGGCGATCAAGCCCGTGGCGTCGATCTCCTTTGCGGCCTTTGCCAGGCGCGACCCAAGGGCCACGACGCGGCCACCCACGATTCCGATGTCGCCGCGCACCACATCGACGGCTGTGGT
>DATHNU010000874.1:0-3269 GCA_035485695.1 Reyranella sp.
GTTGGCCGTGGTCAGCGCGGCGAAGTTCTTGCGCGTGGCCTCGACGATGGTCTCGACATTGATCATGGGGAACTTGAACTCGCCGGCAAACTTGCTGAAGTCGAAATCGGCGAACGGATTCTTGAAGGCGCCATTGGCGTACATGGAATTCTCCTGGAGGGCGAAACGCGTGAAACTCGGGGGCTGCCCCGCTTTGTTGCGGTGCACAACGGAGCTCTATTTACGCTTGCAGCGCAGCAAGTCAAGGGCAATTATTGTGCACTGCACAAAAGCTTCACGGAGCGGGCGAATTCTCGCTCGGCGCCGGCTCCGGAGATTTGGGCGATTTCGTATATTTATCAAAGAATTGTGCCCATCTTTCCGCCATCTTGAGGCGGCTGTCCAAGGCGGCCATGGTCTTGGACAAATCGGCTGTTTCGTCGCGGTCGAAGATTCGCGAAACGGCGTAGTGAATCGCCAAAAGGCCGTTCTGCCGCAACGCACCACTCAGGCCGTCGCTGGGCACCGAAGCCGCTTCCAGCATGGCCGCCATCGACCGGCGGAGCGCCGGACCCAAGGCCAGCGTCAGCAGGGGGTCGCGCGTGCCGGCGCGGCGGATTGCGCCCAGCGCCGCGCGATGGGAACGCAGCGCGTCGTAGCGGCGCATCATGACGTCGAACAGCCGGTCGCGCGCGGTCTCCTCGGGATCGCCGCGGCTGGGCGTGCCGGCCAGCACCTCGGCGTCGATCCTGGCCATGAAGGCTGCCGCCAGAGCCACCTTGTCGGGATAGACGCGATAAAGATCGGCCATGCCCAGGCCCGCGGCCTCGGCCACGTCGCGCAACGCCACGGCGGCGAAGCCCTTCTCCGCGATCAGGCCGAGAAAGGCGTCGAGCGCGCTGTCGTTGACGGATTTCACCCTGCGAGTTCCTTCGATCGCCGCGACGCCGCCGCCAGTGCCTTGTCGAACACCGGCTGGATGCCGTCGGCCGCCATCAATACCTTCAGCGCCTCGGCCGTGGTGCCGCCGGGGCTGGTCACGTTAACGCGCAATTGCGACGCGGGTTCGCTCGATTGCTTCAGCAGTTCGCCGCTGCCGACGACCGTGGTGCGCGCCAGCTGCATGGCCATCTCGGGCGACAGACCGAGCTTGGCGCCGGCCGCCGCCATCGCCTCGACCAGCAGGAAGACATAGGCCGGGCCGCTGCCCGAGAGCGCCGTCACCGGATCCATCAGCGCCTCGTCGTCGACCCACAGCACCTGGCCGACGGCCTCCAGCAGCTCGTGGCAGCGCTTCTTCTCCGCCGCCGAGACGTCCTTCGCCGTCGTCGCCACGGTGATGCCCTGGCGGACGGCCGCCGGCGTGTTGGGCATGGAGCGCACGACCTTGGCCGCGCTGCCGAGATGGGCGGCGAAGTAGCCCAGCGTCTTGCCGGCCGCGATCGACAGGAACACCGAGCCTTCGTCGGCAAAACGCTTCAGGTCGGGCAGCACCGCATCCATCGATTGCGGCTTCACCGCCAGCACGACGATATCCGGCCGCTCGCTCACTTCCGAGGTCGAGGCGACCGCGCGCAGCTCCGGCTTCCTGGGGCGAAGCGCATCGACCGGCTCGGCGACGATGGCGTCCGCCGCCGCGAGGCCGCGCGCCAGCCAGCCGTCGAGCATGGCGCCGCCCATCTTGCCGCAACCGACCAGCAGCAGCTTGCCCATCGTCTGGTCCTCACCTGCCCTTGAATTTCGCCGGCCGCTTTTCGCGGAAGGCGGCGGCGCCCTCCTTGCGGTCCTCGCTGCCGGCGATGCGCTCGAGCTTGTAGCGCTCGGGCACGAAGATCTCGGCCGGTCCGCGCGGCAAGGTCTGGTTGGCGAAGTCGCGCAGGGTGCGGATCACCAGCGGCGCCGAACCGGCGATGATGCCGGCCATGCGGCGCGCCTCGGTCCTCTCCTCGCCCAGCGGCACGACCTTGTTGACGAAGCCCACATCGTAGGCGCGCTTCACCGAGATCTCTTCCCCCAGGAGCAGCAGTTCCATGGCGACCTTGTGCGGCATGCGCGAGACGATGCCGGGCATCAGGCCGCCGAACACGCCGACCTTGGCCTCGGGATACATGAACTTCGTGGTGTCTGCCGAAACCATGAGATCGCAGGTCATGACCATGCAGATCGCGCCGCCGATCACCCAGCCCTGGGTGGCGGCGATCACCGGCTTGCTGAGCTTGTGGCTGACATCGGGCACCGCCTTCCACATGGCGGACGGCGGGTCCTTGAGGTCGGCGCCGACGCAGAAAGCCGGCCCGTCGGCCTGCAGAATGGCGACCTGGTCGCCACCTGCCTCGAAACCGCGATAGGCGTCGTAGAGCTCGTCGCACAGAGCCTGGCTCAGCGCATTGCGCTTGTCGGCGCGCGTCATGGTGATGGTGGTGATGCCGTCGCTCGACTCGACTTTGACCAGACCCAAGGGCTTCCTCCGGCGTTCTTGATGGGATGCTACCAGCCGCCCATACTCATCGCATCAGGAGACCGTCATGCAAACACGCAACCCTTTCATCGACGACCTCACCAAGATGGCCAACGGCGCCATGGGCGCATTGACCGGCGTGAAGGACGAGGTCGAGGCCCGCATCCGCGACCAGATCGCCAAGATCCTGGACGGCATGGACATCCCGCGCCGCGACGAGTTCGACGCGGTGAAGGCCATGGCCGCCAAGGCGCGCGAGGAGAACGAGGAGCTGAAGAAGCAGATCGCCGAATTGCAGGCCAAGCTCGGCGGCGACCGGTAGGCCCGATCGCGCGCATCCACGCGACGCTCCAAGCCGCGGCGGATCGGCCCTCCGCGAAGCTGCCGGGAGTTTCCGCAATTCCCGCAATTTCCGCTAGTGATTCGCCAATTGCGACTTCGTTCGACTTCTTCGGATTCCTCTCTCGCTGCTGGTACAAGCCCGACCTCACCCTGAGGAGGCCCGCAGGGCCGTCTCGAAGGGTGGGACACAATGTCGTTGTTGCCCATCCTTCGAGACGCATCGCGGAGTTTACCCCGAGGTATTCGAGGGGCGATGCTCCTCAGGATGAGGTTGTTTGCGGTCCGACATGGATAGTCTCGAGTTTTCAACGCTCATGCCTCTGGTCCCTACCGGGCGAGGGTGTATATAAGCTATGCTACTTAACTAGTCAAGTAGTACTTTTAAGAGGCGATCACGGGAGGGAGGCGCCCCGATTCGGAGTTTCTGCGCACCATGTTGCGCAGAAACTCCCTCTCCTCTGCCTGCAATGCATGCAGATGCCGTGCAGGA
>DATHNU010000875.1:0-4642 GCA_035485695.1 Reyranella sp.
TCGACATTCTCGACGATCGTGCGCCACGGCAGCAGAAGGTCCTTCTGCAGCATGAAGGCGACATGGCGATTGGGCCGGGTGACGAGTTCGCCGTCGACCCAGACCTGACCCGACGAGGCGGGATCGAGGCCCGCGCCCATATTGAGCAAGGTGCTCTTGCCGCAGCCCGACGGCCCGATCAAGGACACCACCTCGCCGTCGGCGATCGACAGGCTGACGCCTTCGACGGCCACGACGACGCCACCCTGCCTGGGATTGGCGAAGCGCTTGGAGACGTTGCGGAATTCGAGCCGCGGGCTGCCGGTCATGACGATCACCCGCCGGACTTCTGGCGGCGCGTATTGCCGTCGATGCCGCCTGCGATGGCCCATTCGGCGAACATGGTGGGGCTGGGCTCGAAGTCGCGCGGCTTCCAGTTCTCGGTCAGCACGTCCTCGTCGGCGTAATACTCGACCAGCGCGCCTGCCGGGTTCTTGAAATACCAGAACAGCGCCGAGGTAATCGGATGGCGGCCGGGACCGAGTTGCGTCTCCCAGCCGCAGCGCGACAGGTGCAGGCCGCCGCCGATCACCTCATGCATGTCGCGCACCGCGAAGGCCACATGGTTAAGGCCGCGCTTGGCCTCGGGCGTCTGCAGCAGGAAGAGATCATGGTGGCCGCCGCGCGCCGAGCAGCGCAGGAAATGGCCGCGGCCGGGATATCGGTCGGACAGGCGAAAGCCCAGCGACTCGTAGAAGGCGGTGGTCTCGGCCAGCGCATCGGTGAAGAAGACAACGTGTCCGACTTCGACCGGTTCGGCGCGCTCGTAGATAGCGGCCGGCTGATCGATGCGCGCGGCGTGGCCCCAGACGTTGGCCGGCGTGCCTGTGACGTCGATGGCGCGCTTGCAGGTCACTCGAAAGCCAGTGCCGATGCCGTTCGGGTCGGTGCAGGAAATCACGCCTTCCCGTTCCTGGAAATCCGGCTGACGGGACAGCGAGGTCCGCAGCACCGCAAGATCAGCCTCACCCGTCACGCCCCAGATCACTTCGCGCAGGGTCGGCCCGGCCTCCGAGGCGTGCGGCAGCGACGGATCGTCGGTCTTGCGAATTCTCACCTCGCAGCCATTGAGGCTTTCGAAGTCGAGGCTGGCGTCGTTCTCGCGGACCAGGCGCAGCCCCCAGTCGAGAAAGAAGCGCTTGCACGCCGCGATATCCTCGACGCCGTAGGTGATGCGGTCGATGCCTCCGATGTTCACTGGAGCACCGCGTGACCGGCAGCTTCCAGCGCCTTCAACTGCGCTTCGGCCTTGGTGCGGAAGACTCGCCGCAGGCGCGCCACGCCCATGTCGTGCTGATAAAGATTTTCGCGCAGGTTGGCGTCGGGCTCGAACTGCTCGAGCATCACGCGGTCCTGCTCGAGGACGGCCCAATGCCGCGCTTCCAGCCGGTTCTTGTAGAGAAACCGCCAGGTGTCGCGCGCCCAGCCATCGACCTTGCGGCAGCGCCAGTGGAAGACGGCGGTCTGCCTCTCGTCGATCGGCGTGTAGACGCCGACGATATGGAAATTGCCGCCGGGGCCGCCGGTCGCCGGATAGGGAATCTCCAGGCGCAGCCAGTGCGCGCCGGTGTCCAGAAACTCCGTCCAGTCGAAGTTGACGTTGCGCTGGCCTTCCTTCTCGAACACGAAGCCGGTCGGCGTATCGCGGATCTGGAAGGTCGCCGTGGTGCCGCCGAACGACATCGAATGCGACTGGCGATGCAGGAACGTGCCGTGCATGGGGTCCATCACATTGTCGTAGACATAGCGATAGTCGCCCTGCCATTCGCAGTAGCAGAGGAAGGAGCTGTAGTCGGGCGAGGTGAGCTGCTCGGGGAACTGCAGCTCGATCGGTTCGGGATGAAGCGCGTCGCCGAAATAGCCGAAGATCACGCCATTGCGCTCCTGCGCCGGGAACGATTTCACGCAGTTCTTGCCTTCGAGCTTGCAACCCGGGCTGCCGGGAACGGCCACCACGGTGCCGTCCTTGCGCACCTGCACGCCGTGATAGCCGCAGGCGATGCGGTCACCCATCGGGATGCCCATGGAGAGCGGCGCACCTCGATGGGGACAATGGTCCTCGAGCATGACAGGCGCGCCCGCCTCGTCGCGCCACAGGACCAGCTTCATGCCGACGCGGCGCAGCGAGATCGGCTTGTCGCCGAGGAAATGCGAGGGACAGATCGGATACCAGATGTTCCGTACGCCCTTGGCGAGAAGCTTGCCGATCGCCTGGTTGGTCACCGCAGTCATGGGTCGATCCTTGGATTGAAGTCGCGCTACGCGCCGAGCCGCTTCATCTCTTGCTTGAACAGCTCCGCCGTCCAGGGCTTGCCGCCCGGCGTCGACACCTTCGCTTCGTTCAGCCGCTCGACCAGTCCCGCGAGATCGTGGACGCCAGCGGCGTAGCAGCGCTCGATCGCGTCGCCTAAAAGGTTCTGGTAGGCGTCGGGCTCGCGGTCGCGCGCCTGGTGCGGATTGAGGTAAGGCTCGCGCTTCATCATCACTGGCCTCCGTTGCGGACGCGTTCCTTGATGCGCTCGCGCACCGGAACGAAATCATAAGCCGGATAGCACTCGGTGCGGAAAACGCCCCAGGCCGAACGCTCGAGCTCGACATTCACCTCGGCGAGCTTCGACGCCGGCAATCGAAGCGTCACGATCTGGCCGAAGCCCATCGCCACCGTCCAGGAAACGATTTCCACGCCCGCGGGAGGAAACCCGTCCCACCAGTTGGCCGCCTTCAGGCGCGCCTGGATCGCGTCGAGATTGTTCGACTGGTCGTGCCGCAGGAAGATCGTCAGCAGCATCGTTTCCGCGGCCGCGGCCATGGACACGCTCCTCAGCAGATGGACGAAACTGAAAGACGCTATGTTTTACTAATGAAACGTCAGTTCTTATTTGAACTAAACTAGAGACTCATTACCTTCTTGTAAAGCCGTTCGACGCGGCGCGACGGAGTGTTCAATGGATCTCGGTTTGAAGGGCCGCACCGCCATCGTTTGCGCGGCCAGCAAAGGGCTGGGCCGAGCATGCGCGGAAGCGTTGGCCGCCGAGGGCGTGGCGCTAGTGCTCAATGCACGCGACCCGGCGCGGCTGAAGCAGGCAGCGGCGGAGATCGCGGCAGCGCACAAGGTCGAGGTCACCGCGGTCGCGGGCGACATCGCCACGGAAGCGGGTCGCGCGACCCTCCTCGCCGCCTGCCCCGCGCCCGACATCCTGGTGAACAACGCGGGCGGCCCGGCGCCCGGCAAGCTCCAGAGCTGGACCGCCGACGACTGGTCGAACGCCCTCGAAAGCAACCTGCGCGCGCCCGTAGCGATGCTGGCGGCAGTGTTGGACGGCATGGCCGGGCGCGGCTTCGGGCGGGTCGTCAATATAACGTCGAGCGTCGTGCGCCACCCGATCGACGTGCAAGGCCTGAGCGTCGCCGCACGCGCCGGACTGCACGGCCTCGTCAGCACCTTGGTGCGCGCGCACGTGGGCCGCAACGTCACCATCAACAACATCCTGCCCGGGCCGTTCGCCACCGACAGGCTGATCAGCAACTTCACGTTCCGGGCGAAGCAGGAAGGCATCAGCCCCGAGGCGGCACTGGCCGCGCGGCGGGCGGAGCTGCCGGCAAGGCGCTTCGGCGAGCCGCAGGAACTCGGCCGGCTCTGCGCCTATCTCTGCAGCGCGCACGCGGGCTACATATCGGGGCAGAGCATCCTGATCGACGGCGGGGCGCATCCGCAGCTGCTGTGACGGCAAGACCCGGGCCGGCGATCGTTCGCCAAGTGGCGTGATTCTTGCGACTATTGTCCCCGGGAAATGGAGGGGTCGCTCATGGTCATTCTCAGAAAGCCGGCCGTGTTGCTGTTGGCCGCGGCGAGCATCGCGGCACTTTTGGGCCCGATGACCGCCAGGGCCGAGACGATCAAGGCGGTGATGAATTCGGACCTGAAGATCCTCGATCCGATCTGGACCACTGCCTATGTCCAGCGCGGCTTCGGTTACCTGGTGTGGGACACCCTGTTCGCGCTGGACGAAAAGCTGCAGGTCCAACCCGAGATGGTCGACAAGTGGGAGGTCTCGCCCGACAAGCTCACCTGGACCTTCGTCCTGCGCGATGGCCTGGTGTGGAGTGACGGCACGCCGGTCACGCCCGACGACTGCATTCAATCGATCAAGCGCTGGGGCGCGCGCGATTCGATGGGCCAGAAGATGCTGGCCTCGGTCGCGGATTTCGAGTCGGTCGACGCCAAGACCTTCAAGATGAAAATGAAGGAGCCGTACGGCCTGGTGCTGGAGTCGCTGGGCAAACCGTCGGCCAACGTGCCGTTCATGATGCCCAAGCGGGTCGCCGAAACCGATCCCTTCACCCAGATCAAGGCCGAGGACGTGATCGGCTCGGGCCCGTTCGTGTTCATCGCCAAGGAGTGGAAGCCGGGCGAAAAGGTCGTGTTCGTCAAGAACACCACCTACAAGCCGCGCCCCGAGCCGCCCTCGGGCCTGGCCGGCGGCAAGATCGCCAAGGTCGATCGCATCGAATGGATCTGGATTCCCGACGCACAAACGCAGGTGGCGGCCTTGCAGACCGGCGAAGTCGACATGCTGGAACAGCCGTCGCCCGACCTCCTGCC
>DATHNU010000876.1:0-3212 GCA_035485695.1 Reyranella sp.
TGCGCCGTCTCAAGGAACGTCGGCTGGTCGATTCGCACCCCGATCCCGGCGACGCGCGTCGCACCCTGCTCAGCCTCACCACCGAAGGCCAGCGCCTGGTGAACAAGCTGCTGATCAACGGGCCGGCCGTCTCGCGCGAGACATTGAAGCCGCTCAACGCGCAAGAACAGCGCCACCTGATCGACCTGCTCTCCAAGATCATCTGACTACGAACTCACCTAACCCTGAGGAGGCTCGCCGGGCCGTCTCGATCAGCGCGGAGTAACCTCCGCGCTTTTGGTGGGAGCGAGCACCGAGCCTGCTGGCCATGACAGCGCGGGGGTTACCCCGCGCGATCGAGACGCGTATGGAGTTTACCCCGAGGTACTCGAGGGGCGCGCTCCTCAGCATTAGGTCTTGTTGCTTTGTCGGAGACTTTCGTCGTCGTTGACTCGCAAGATGCCTATGGCATCGTGCGTACACGAACAATATGGGTGCCTACCTTCGTCCCAGCCGTCTCGAAGACGCTTTGACCGCCTTGGCCCGGCCGCACGTGGTGCTGGCCGGCGGCACCGACTTCTATCCGGCGCGGGTCGGCCGGGCGATCGACGAGGACGTGCTCGATATCAGTGGAATCGCCGTCCTGCGCGGCATTTCAGCCGACGCTGCGGGCTGGCGTCTGGGCGCCACGACGACCTGGAGCGAGCTTTTGGAGACAGACCTGCCGCCGCTGTTCGACGGCCTGAAGCAGGCCGCGCGGGAAGTCGGCGGCCGGCAGATCCAGAACGCCGGCACGCTCGCCGGCAACCTGTGCAATGCCTCGCCGGCGGCCGACGGCGTGCCCTGCCTGCTGGCGCTCGATGCCGAGATCGAGCTTGCGGGGCCGGCCGGCCGGCGCCTGCTGCCGCTGCGACAGTTCATCACCGGCGTGCGCCGCACCGCACTCACGCGGGACGAGCTGGTCGTCGCCGTCCATGTACCGAAGCCCAACCACGCGGCGCGCAGCGCCTTCGTGAAGCTGGGCACGCGGCGCTACCTCGTGATTTCCATCGCCATGGCGGCCGCCACCCTTGAGATCGCCGATGGCCGGGTTGCCTCCGCGCGCATTGCGGTCGGCGCCTGCTCGCCGGTCGCCGAGCGGCTGCCCGGCCTCGAAGCGGCATTGGCCGGCGCGCCACTCGACGCGCACCTGGCCGGCCGGGTCGCGGTCGCGCATCTGGCGCCGCTTGCGCCGATCGACGACGTGCGCGGCAGTGCGGCCTATCGCAGCGATGCCGTCGTCACGGTGCTGCGCCGCCTGTTGCAGGGCTTCGCATCGTGAAGGTCGCGTTCACCCTGAACGGCCGGGCGGCCGAGTGGCGTGGTCCGCCGGTCACGCGGCTCGCGTCGGCGCTGCGCGATGACCTCGCTCTCACCGGCACCAAGGTCGGTTGCGACGCGGGCGACTGCGGTGCCTGCACGGTGCTGCTCGACGGACGGCAGACCTGCGCCTGTCTCGTCGCCATGGGTCAGGTCGAGGGCCGGCGTGTCGAGACGGTCGAGAGCCTGGGCGACGGCGATGGTGGGCTGACATCCCTGCAAAAATCTTTCCTCGCCCATGGCGCCGCCCAATGTGGCATCTGCACGTCGGGCATGCTGATGGCGGCCGAAGAATTGTTGCGCCGCAACGCCAGGCCTTGCCGCACCGAGGTCGAGGATGCGCTGGGCGGCGTGCTCTGCCGCTGCACCGGCTACGGCAAGATCGTCGAGGCCGTGATGGCGGCGGCGACATCCGTGCCGATCGCGCCGCCGCCCGCCGGCGCGGCAATCGGTGCGCGTCTCCAACGGGTCGATGGCGTGCCCAAGGTAACGGGCCGCGACCTGTTCGGCGCCGACGCGGTCCCGGCCAATGCGCTGTGGATCCGCGTCGTGCGCTCGCCGCATGCGCGGGCGCGTTTTGCGCTGGGCGACCTGGCGCCGCTGCGCCAGCGCCTGGCCGCCGTGCTGACGGCCGCCGACGTGCCCTTCAACGGCTTCGGCATCTATCCCGATATCAAGGACCAGCCGGTGCTGGCCGACGGCCAGGTGCGCTTTCGCGGCGAGGCGGTGGTGGCGCTGGTCGGCGAGCGCGCCACGGTGCTCTCGATCCGTGACGAGGAGGTGCCGATCACCTGGACGCCCGAGGCGCCCGTGTTCGGCATCGACGCCGCGACCGCCGCCGGCGCGCCTCTGGTGCAGGGCGACAAAGCTAAAAATCTTCTGCTGGATGGCGGTGTGCGGCGCGGCAAGGCGGTCGAGGCTTTTCCGGCCTGTGCCGCCGTGGCCGAGGGCGTGTTCGAAACGGCTTTCGTCGAGCACGCCTATATCGAGCCCGAGGCGGGTTGGGCCGAACGGGTGGGCGACCGCCTCGAAGTCCATGTCACGACACAGACGCCCTACATGAACCGCGACGAGGTCGCGAACGTGATGCGCCTCAGGCCCGAGGCCGTGCGCATCGTGCCGACCGCGTGCGGCGGCGGCTTCGGCGGCAAGCTCGATCTTTCCGTCCATCCGCTGGTGGCGCTGGCGGCCTGGAAACTGAATCGCCCCGTCGCCTGTGTCTACACGCGACCGGAAAGCATGGCGGCCAGCACCAAGCGCCATCCGGCGCGCGTTGCCGCCCGGTTCGGCTGCGATGCCGAGGGCAAGCTTTTGGCCTGCGAGGTGACGGCGACCTTCGATACCGGGGCCTATGCCTCGTGGGGCCCGACCGTCGCCAATCGCGTGCCGGTCCATGCCATGGGGCCCTATGCCGTTCCCAACGTGCGCACCTGGGGCGAGGCGTTCTTCACCAATTGTCCGCCGGCCGGCGCCTTCCGCGGCTTCGGCGTGCCCCAGGCCGCCATCGCCCACGAGGCGCTGATGGACGAACTGGCCGACAAGCTTTCGATCGACCGGCTGGAGTTCCGTCACCGGAACGCGCTGCGCGCCGGCGACACCACGGCGACGGGCCAGACGCTCGCCCATTCCGCCGGCCTCGCCCAGTGCCTCGACGCGCTGCGTCCGCACTGGAAGAAGGCGCACGACGAAGTCGCCGCCTTCAATGCCAAGCCGGGATCCAGGCGTCGCGGCGTCGGCATCGGCTGCATGTGGTACGGCATCGGCAACACCTCGATGTCCAACCCGTCGCGCATGCGGGTGGGCCTGTCGCCGGCCGGCACGCTCACGCTCTACAGCGGCGCGGTCGATATCGGGCAAGGGTCCAACACCATCAT
>DATHNU010000877.1:0-5293 GCA_035485695.1 Reyranella sp.
GCGTTCGGCCCACGCCTATGTGCGCGGCGCGACCAAGAACTTCTATCAGTGGCAGCGGGGTAGCCAGGCAGCCCGGCGCCGCGAGGCATAACGCCGCTGGAACGCCATGATTGACGCCGCAACGTTCGCCGAACGGCGGCCGTTTGGTCGTCATGACCCACGATAATGACAACGTCAGAGAATCGGGCTGTCCGCTTGTTCTCGTCGTCGAAGACGAGGTCTTGCTGCGCGTCATGACCGTTGAATACCTCGAGAGTCGGGGCTTTGCCGTGCTGCAAGCCGCAAGCGCCGACCAGGCGATCGGCCAGTTGCAGGCCCACCGCCGCATTAGCGCCATCTTTTCCGACATCCAGATGCCGGGCAGCATGGACGGCGTGGCCCTTGCGCGATGGAGCCGCCGCGAGCGGCCCGACGTGAAGGTATTGCTGACGTCGGGCCGCGGCCTGCCGGCGGGTCTGCGGGAATGGCCCATGCTCGCCAAGCCCTACCGGATGGGCGACGTCGAGCGCCAGCTGCGCGACCTGGTGGGCGCCGACTGATCGACCGTTCGCGACGAAATGGCGAGGTTTGCAACCAAGCTCCCTCGTGGTCGTTGACGCACGCTTCCCCCATTTGAAGGAACTGTCATGGCCAAGCCCAAGATGCTCGATGCGATCGCGTTGCTGAAAGCCGATCACCGCAAGGTCGAGGGCCTGTTCAAGAAGTTCGAGGCCGCCAGGAACGGCGCCGTCAAGAAGGCTCTGGCCAAGGAAATCTGCACCGAGCTTTCGGTGCACACCATGATCGAGGAGGAAATCTTCTACCCGGCCTGCCGGCCTGGCGTGGAAGAGGACCAGATGGACGAAGCCTTCGTCGAGCATGACGGCGCCAAGGTCATGATCGCCGAGCTGTTGGGCAGCGCGCCGGGCAAGGATTTCTTCGACGCGAAGATGAAAGTACTGTCTGAGGAGATCAAGCATCACGTGAAGGAGGAGGAGCGTCCCGGTGATGGCGTGTTCGCCCAGGCGCGCGAGGCGGGCCTCGACATGGACGCGCTTGCGAGCCGCATGGCCGCGCGCAAGAAGATCCTGCTGGCCGAGTTCAAGTCCAGGGGACTGCCGCCGCCCAAGACCCGCAGCTTCACCGGCCACCGCCTTGAGCAGGGCAAGGAAGTCGCCGCGGCCTGAGGACGAGCGTCCGGACGACGCGTCATGAAGCTGTTCAAGTGCCAGAGCTGCCAGCAGATTCTCTATTTCGAGAACAGCGTGTGCGTGAAGTGCGGCCATCGCCTGGGCTATGTGCCCGGGATCGCCACGCTGTCAGCCCTCGAGCCGGCCGGCGAGGCCGATGGCGAGACCGGTGGTGATCTGTGGCGCGCGCTCGCGGCGCCGGACAGCGCACACCGGTTCTGCGCCAATGCCGCCCAGAAGGCGTGCAACTGGCTCGTCGAGGCGTCTTCGTCAGAGAGCTTTTGCCTGTCCTGCCGGCACAATCGGACGATCCCCGACGTCACTCTGCCCGCCAATCTCGAGGCCTGGCAGAAGATCGAAATCGCCAAGCACCGGCTTTTCTATTCGCTGCTGCGCTGGCGGCTGCCGATGCCGACCCGCGTCGAGGATCCGGCCGAGGGGCTGGCCTTCGATTTCCTGGCCGAGCTGCCTCACCTGAACGCGGCGCCGGTCATGACGGGACACGATAACGGCCTCATCACCATCGCACTGGCCGAAGCCGACGACGCCGCCCGCGAGCAGCGGCGGGTCGCCATGCACGAGCCCTACCGCACCCTGCTGGGCCACTTCCGCCACGAGATCGGCCACTATTTCTGGGACAGGCTGGTGCGTGACCGCAGCCAGCTCGACGCCTGCCGGGCACTCTTCGGCGACGATCGGCAGGATTACGCGCAGGCCCTGCAGACCTATTACAACAACGGCGCGCCCGCCGACTGGCAGTCGCGTTTCGTCAGCGCCTACGCCACGGCGCACCCCTGGGAAGACTTCGCGGAGACCTGGGCGCACTACCTCCACATCGTCGACACGCTGGAGATCGCCCGCGCCTTCGGCCTGTCGACGCACCCCCGGCTGACGCGCGGCGACGAGCTGGACGCCAGCGTCGATTTCGATCCGTATCGCGCCCCCGGCATGACCCAGCTCATCGACAGCTGGCTGCCGCTTTCGCTCGCCCTCAACAGCCTCAACCGCGCAATGGGCCAGTCCGACCTCTATCCTTTCGTGCTCTCCCAGCCTGCGATCGATAAACTGGGCTTCGTGCACGATCTCGTTCACGCCACCTGAAAAGCAGCGCCGCCGACCCGAAAGGGGGCAGCCATGAAGATCCTCGATCTCGCCAACCCGGAACGGGGCGACGCGCGCCTCGTGCGGACCGCCGCCGTCACCTTCATCGCCGCCGCGGCCATCGTCGCGCTTTATTTTGGCCAGGAGGTGCTGATCCCGGTGGCGATCGCCATGCTCTTCGCCTTCATCCTGGGGCCTGCCGTCTCGGCGGTGCGCCGCCTGCTGCCGTTGCCGCTCGCCGTGGCGCTGGTCGTGCTGGGCGCCCTGGTCGTGGCCGGCCTCGTCACCGTGCTGGTGATGACCCAGCTCGCCGAGGTGGCCGGCAGCCTGACCGGCTACCAGGCGAACCTTCACCAGAAGATCCAGGACATCCGTGGACTGTCGGAAGGTGGCGGCGCCTTGAGCCGCTTCGTGTCCATGGTCGCCTCGCTGGCGCGCGACCTCGAAGTGACGACGGGACCGGCGGCGGCCCCGGCGGTGCAGGTGCAGAGCGGCGGGTCCAGCTTCGCCAGCGTGGCAGCGTTCGTGGCGCCGCTGATGCACCCGCTGCTGACGATCGGCATCGCGGTGATCCTGGTCGTCTTCATCCTGCTCGACCGCGACCATCTCAGCGACCAGTTCGTCCGCCTGTTCGGCGCGAGCGACGTGCACGCGACGTCCGAGGCCATCGGCGACGCGGCGGCGCGCGTGGGCCGCGTCCTGGCGCTGCAGCTGATGACCAATTTCGGCTTTGCCGTCGTGGTCTTCGGCGGCCTGTTCGCGCTCGGCATGCCGAACGCGCTGCTGTGGGGCCTGCTGGCCGGCGGCCTGCGCTTCATTCCCTACGTCGGCGCGGCCCTGGCGGCGGTGCTGCCGACCCTGATCGCCTTCGCGATCGCGCCGGGCTGGCTGCAACCGTTCCTCGTGCTCGGCTGGATCGTCGGCAGCGATATCGTCATCGGCCAGATCGTCGAGCCCCTGCTGTTCGGCGAATCGACCGGCATCACGCCGCTGGCGCTGATCCTGTCGGCCATCTTCTGGGGTACGCTGTGGGGCCCCATCGGCCTGCTGCTGTCGATGCCCCTCACCATCTGCCTGCTGGTGCTGGGCACGCACGTGCCGCATCTCGGCTTCCTGCAGATCCTGCTGGGCGATGCGCCGGCGCTGGCGCCCTACCAGCAGATCTACCGCCGTCTCATCCGCAAGGCGGTGGCCGATGCCGCGGCGGTGGCGCTGGCCGAGATCGAGGAGAAGGGGCGCGAGCAGGGGCTGGACGACGGCATGGGCCGCATGGTCGTGCTGGCGGAAGCCGACCGCGCCCAGGATCGGCTGAGCGCCGCCCAGATCGAGGCCATCGTCGAAGGCACCGACGAGGTACTGGAGGTCATCGCCGAAGACGCGCTTGACGGCGATCTTCCGGCGCCGGTCACCGCCGAGGCGGCGGCCCGCGAGGCGCACGTCTTCTTCAATTGTGTCGGCGGACGCGGCCAGATCGACGATGCCGCAGCCTCGGTCGTGGCCTTTGCGCTACGCCAGGCCAGCCTCGAGGCCACGAGCCGGCACCGTGGCGACAAGCCTGCGGGCGAGGTGCCCGAGGGAGCGGTCGCGATCCACCTGATCTGCTACGCATCGCATCCGTCGGAATCGGTGCGGCGCTACACGCGGCGCAAGCTCACGGCCGGCGGCGGCGCGGGGCCCGCCCGTCATCTCGTCATCGACTACGACGTGGCGCCCGCACCTTCGGCATCGATCGCCGGTGCCGCGGGCGCGCGCGATACCTTCGCCGGTGACATCGCGACGCTGTGCCGGCTGGCGGCGCAGCATGCGGTGTCCATGAGCAGCGGTCTGGCGGAGGGAGCGCTGCGGGCCTGACTGCATGCCGCGGGCAGCATGCCGCGACGACTGCGTGTGACCGGTCCGACGAATGGTGTGGACTTGGTCGCCCAGGGCACTATGGAGGCGTCATGTCCACCGATTTCCTGGCCGACCTCGACGCCATTGCGCGCATCAGCGTGGTGCCGACGATTCTCGATGTGGTGTGCCGCACGACGGGCATGGGATTCGCGGCGGTCGCCCGCGTCACCGAGGGGCGCTGGATTGCCTGCAGCGTGAAGGACGACATTCAATTCGGCCTGAAGCCTGGCGGCGAGCTCAAGGTCGAAACGACCATCTGCAACGAGATCCGCCAGAGCGGCGAGCCGGTGGTCATCGACCATGTCGCCGAGGACAATGCCTATTGCGGCCATCCGACGCCCGCGCTGTACGGCTTTCAAAGCTACATATCGGTACCGATCGTGCGCTCGAGCGGCGCCTTTTTCGGTACCTTGTGCGCCATCGATCCGCGGCCCCATCGCCTCAACACGCCCGCCACGGTGGGCATGTTCAAGCTCTTTGCCAATCTCATCGCTTTTCACCTCGACGCCGTCGAGCAGCTGGTCTCGAGCGAGGCCACGCTGGCCGCCGAACGGGAGCAGGCGGGGCTGCGCGAGCAATTCATCGCGGTGCTGGGTCACGACCTGCGCAACCCTCTCGCCAACGTCATCGGCGGCCTGCGCCTGCTGCAGCGCCGCGGGCTGGAGGACGACGCGGCGGAAATCGTCCGTCTGATGCAGGGCAGCACCGCGCGCATGTCGGCGCTCATAGACAACGTGGTCGATTTCGCGCGCGGCCGCCTGGGCGGCGGCTTCTCCCTGCAGCGCAAGCGCACGGCGCTGGAGCCGGTCCTCCGGCAAGTCATGGCTGAGCTGCAATCCACCGCGCCCGAGCGCGCGATCGAGGCCACCTTCGCGATCAGCGAGCCGGTCGATTGCGATCCCGTCCGGATCGCGCAACTCTTCTCGAACCTGCTGGCCAATGCCCTGACGCACGGGTCGGCCGACGCGCTGGTCCGGGTCGATGCGCGGACCGCAGCGGGACGTTTCACGCTGTCGGTGGCCAACGCGGGCGAGTCCATTCCGCCCACCGCGCTGCCGCAGATATTCCAGCCCTTTTTCCGCGGCACGCCCGGTTCGCGCAAGCAGGGCCTTGGGCTCGGACTCTACATC
>DATHNU010000878.1:0-3028 GCA_035485695.1 Reyranella sp.
AGGAGCCCTCGATGAGTCAGTCCAACAGCGTCGGCCTGATCGACCTGCAGATCATGTGGAACCGCCTGATCGCCGTGGTCGAGGAGCAGGCGCAGACCCTGATGCGCACCGCCTTCAGCCCGATCGTGCGCGAATGCGGCGATCTCTCCGCCGGCGTCTTCGATCTCGAAGGCCGCATGCTGGCCCAGGCGGTCACCGGCACGCCGGGCCACGTCAATTCGATGGCCGAATCGGTCAAGCACTTCCTGCGCTATTTCCCGGTCGCCACCATGAAGCCGGGCGACGCCTACATCACCAACGATCCGTGGATGGGCACCGGTCATCTCAACGACTTCGTCATCACCACGCCGTGCTTCAGGAACGGCAAGCTGGTGGCGCTGTTCTCCTGCACCAGCCATCTCATGGACATCGGCGGCATCGGCTTCGGGCCCGACGCCACCGACGTGTTCATGGAGGGGCTCTACATCCCCATGCTGAAGCTGTTCGACCAGGGCAAGGTCAACGAAACCCTGATGGCGATGATCCGCACCAACACCCGTCTGCCGGTCGACACCGAAGGCGACGTCTACTCGCTGGCCGCCTGCAACGACGTGGGCGCCCGCCGCCTGGTCGAGATGATGGACGAGTTCGGCATCGACACGCTGGACGACCTCGGCGACCACATCATCGCCCGCTCGCGCGAAGCCGTGCTGGCCGAGATCGCCAAGCTGCCCAAGGGCACCTGGCACAATGCCATGACGGTCGATGGCTACGACGAGCCGGTGACCTTGAAGGCCACCCTCACCATCTCCGACAGCGGCATCCATGTCGACTATACCGGCACGTCGGCCGCCTCGCGGCGCGGCATCAACGTGCCGCACGCCTATACGACGGCCTACACCGTGTTCGGCTTGGGCTGCGTGGTGGCCACGCACATTCCCAACAACGCAGGCTCGCTCGAGCCGCTCACCGTGTCGGCGCCCGCCGACACGATCCTCAATGCGCCCAAGCCCAGCGCCGTGGCTTCGCGCCATGTCATCGGCCAGATGCTGCCCGACGTCACCTTCGGCTGCCTGCGCCAGGTCGTGCCCGATCGCGTGCCGGCCGAGGGCACGTCGTGCCTGTGGAACATCAACGTGCGCGGCCGCGTCTCCGGTGGCGAGGGCGGCAACTACGGCTTCGGCATGGCCATCACCTCCAATGGCGGCACCGGCGCGCGGGCCGACAAGGACGGTCTGTCGGCCACCGCCTATCCCAGCGGCGTGCGCGGCACGCCGGTCGAGATCGCCGAGACCCAGACGCCGCTCATCTTCTGGCGCAAGGAGTTCCGCCCCGATTCGGGCGGCGCCGGCCGCACGCGCGGCGGGCTGGGCCAGATCATGGAAATCGAGAGCGGCATCGACGAGCCGTTCGATCTTTTGGCAGCCTTCGACCGCATCGACTATCCGGCGCGCGGCCGCGACGGCGGCGGCGACGGGCAGGCGGGCATCGTGGCGCTGAAGTCGGGGCAGACGCTGAAGGGCAAGGGCTTCCAGCTCATCCCGCCGGGCGACCGTCTGATGATCATGACGCCGGGCGGCGCCGGCATCGGCGCGCCCGGCGAGCGCGACCGCGTGCAGGTCGCCAACGATCTGGCGGACGGGCTGATCTCGGATGAGACGGCCGAGAAGATCTACGCCTACAAGCCGCCGCAAGCGGCGGAATGAGTGGCCTTGGGCGGCCGACGCCTTCGATGAGGCTGGGACGCAGGGTTGCCCTGAAGGCGGGCGCGAGTGCCGCAGCGGCGATGGGCGCACCGGCCATCGTGCAGGCGCAAGCGGGATCGAAGCTGGCGCTGGCGACGATTTGGCCTGACGGCAATTTCCATACGATCAACGCCAGGCAGTTCGCCGAGGGCGTTAAGAAGGCGACGGCCGGCGCGGTCGAGATCGATGTGAAGTCGGGCGGCGAACTGAGCTTTACCGGGCCGGAACACCTCGGCGCCGTGCGCGACGGCCTGGTGCCGATGGCCGACATCCTCGACAGCCAGCAGGTCGGCGACCACCCGATCATGGGCGTCGAGGGCCTGCCCTTCCTGTGCGCTTCGACGGACGAACTCAAGGTGCTGCACAAGCATCTGCGGCCCGAATTCGAGAAGGTGGCGCTGAAGAACAACCAGACGATCCTCTACATGGTGCCGTGGCCTGCCCAGTACCTGCACCTCACCGTCAAGGCTCAATCGGTTGACGACCTGAAGGCGGTAAAAGTCCGCGTGCCCGACAAGAGCGCCCACGACATGTGCAGTGCCATCGGCATGGCGCCGGCCTTGATCCCGTGGGGCGAGACGATCGCCGCACTGTCATCCGGCGCCGTGTCCGGCGCGTCGACCTCGGCGGTATCGGGTGTCGATGGCAAGTTCTGGGAGTTCCTGAAATTCTTCCACGCCATCAACCACGCCTGGTCGTCGCAACTCGTCACCATCAACAACGACAGCTGGAAGAAGATCTCGCCCGCCAACCGGAAAGTGATCGTCGATCTGGCCGCGAAGCTCGAGCCGGCGTTCTGGGAACGCTCGATGCAGGCGGACAAGGACAGCGCCAGGAAGCTCCGCGATGCCGGCATGCAGATGGTCGTCGTCCCCGAGCCGATGATGGCCGGGCTGCGCAAGCGCACGGCGCCACTGGTCGCCGACTACTGCGAGCGCGTGCCGACGGCGGACAAGCCGATCAAGGCCTACCTCGCCGAAATGAAACGCGCGTGAGCGCGGCGCGCAGCTTGCTTCGCCGGGCGGCTTCCATTGCCCACTGGCTTCTACGCCATCTCAACGGCTAGTCTGCCGCCGTCATAGAGGGGGAGCAATGGAACCGCGCCAGGTCAAAACAGCGGCCGACGCCCGCAGAATCGTCAAGGAGCGCGGCCTGACCCACGTCAAGGTGGGTGTCCACGACATCGACGGCATCCTGCGCGGCAAGTACATCCATATCGACAAGTTCCACTCGGCGCTCGACGGCGGCATGGGCTTCTGCGACGTCGTGCTGGGCTGGGACGCCAACGACCAGCTCTACGACAA
>DATHNU010000879.1:0-2060 GCA_035485695.1 Reyranella sp.
TCAAAGTTCCTTTGATCGAGACCGCGATGATGATCAGCACCAGCAGCCCAGGCACCGTCAGACCGATATCGGTTATGCCGCGAATGATCGTGTCGATCAGGCCACGGTAAAACGCGCCGATAAAGGCAAGCACGGTTCCGATGCCGACGCCGAGAAAGCCGGCGACGAAGCCGATGCGCAGCGTGAGCGGCGTGCCGGCGACCATCACCGCAAGCAGGTCACGGCCCTGCCGGTCGGTGCCAAACGGATACTCCCAGGAGGGCGGCCGCAGCGTTGGCGCCGACAGCGGCCTGGCATCCTCGGTGTCCACCAGCAGGCTGCCGATGACGACGAAGAGGGCGAGGACGGCAAGCAGCGTAATGCCGACGGTCAGCGACGGGTTGCGCCTGATATAGCGAAAGGCGCTGCGCGTCATGCTCGGCGATAGGAAATGCGGGGGTCGAGCCAAGGGTAGATCACGTCGAGCACAAAGGTCGTGAAGCCGAGCGCGACGATGACCGTGAAGACGATGCCCTGGATCACGAAGTGATCGCTCTCGCGGATCGCCTGGTACAGCAACGTGCCGATGCCGGGATAGCCGAAGATCACCTCGACCAGCACCGCGCCGGAGAGGATCTGGCCGAGCGCCAGCGCGAGTGCGGTTACCTGCGGCAGGATCGCGTTGCGCACGCAGTAGCGCATGAATACGGTCGGCGCCCTCAGCCCCTTTGCCTCGGCGAAGAGGACGTAGTCCTCGCCCATTGTCGTGACCATCATGCCGCGCATGCCGAGCGCCCACCCACCGGTCGCGACCAGGATGATAGAAAGCGCCGGCAGCAGCGCGTGCTGGAACACGTCCCAGACGAAGCTCCAGCGCAGGGCGGGGGTGACGCCCGCGGAGTAGCCGCCGAAAATCGGCAGAAGCGGCAGCTGGAAGGCCAAGAGGTAGGTCAAGATCAACCCCAGCAGGAAGAACGGGATGGCGTGCAGTGCCCAGAGCGGCGGCATCAGCCAGGCCATCCAGCGCGGCGCCCGCGGCCACGCGAGCAATGCTCCGAGCAGCGTTCCGATGCCGAAGGACAAGAGTGTCGTCGTGCCGAGCAGGCCTATTGTCCAGGGAAGCGAGTCGGCGATCAGTTCGCGGACGGTGCGCGGGTAATTGGCAATCGAGTAGTAGAAGTCAAGCCGCGAGACGTCTTGTAGATATGTGAGGTACTGGCGCCACAGCGGCTTGTCGAGCCCGAAGCGCTGCTCGTACTCACGCGTCATCTCCTCGATGCCGCCCTGCACATAGCCGCCCAGCGCCGCCTGCTGCAAAAGCTTGGTGCGCACCGGATCCTGCCCCGAGAGGCGCGGCAGAAAGAAATTGAGCGTGGCGGCGAGCCCGACGATCAGCAGGAAAATGCCGAAGCGGCGCGCGACGTAGGCGGCCTGCATAACTCCCTCTCGGCCCTGTCTCTGTGCTGCTCAGGCCGGCTGCAGGTTCCCCAGCACCATCGCAAAGGTCAGGTGCCAATGCGCTCCGTTGACGTAGGGGTCCTGTTCGGTCGGCCAGTGCTTCCAATACGTCGTGTTCCACGGGATGCGGTGGTAGTTCTGCACAAGCTGGATATCCGGTAGCTCGGGTAGCCAAATTTCCATCGCCCGGCGCCAGATGTCGGTGAGCTTCTTCGTGTCGTCGGGCGCAATGCCGTAGGCTTCATCGACCAGCTTGTCGTATTCGGGGTTCTTCCAGCGCGAGAAGTTCGCCTGGTGCGCGCCCGGAACGGCGATCGAGGCGCTCTGGTAGAGCCGCATCGTCGCATAGGGCTCGTTGACCGAGCCGCCATGGCCATAAATCGCGCCGTCGAACTGCCCCTTCTGGAACCGGTCGTCGAAGTCGGGCGGCAGCGCCATGCCGGAGTCGATCCCGCGGCGCTTAAGCATCTCCACCAGCACCGGGCCGATCGCCGGGCCTGCTGCGCCGAACCCAATGATGTTAATGGCCAAGTGCTTGCCCTCGGCATCGCTCCAGAACCCGTCGCCGCCCTTCTTGAACCCCTTGGCCGCAAGCAGGCCATCGCCCTTCTTGGGCGCGAATT
>DATHNU010000880.1:0-2483 GCA_035485695.1 Reyranella sp.
CGCCGTGATCGGCCTCACCAAATCGGTGGCGGTCGACTATGTGAGCAAGGGCATCCGCTGCAATGCGATCTGTCCGGGCACGGTGCAGACGCCCTCGCTCGACGAGCGCATTTCGTCCCTGGGCGGCGGCGCGGATGCCCGGCAGTTCTTCCTGCAGCGCCAGCCGACCGGCCGCTTCGGGTCGGCCGAGGAGATCGCCGCCCTCGCCCTGTACCTGGCCAGCGACGAGTCAACCTTCACCACCGGTACGGTGAACGTTATCGACGGTGGCTGGAGCGTCTGACGGTGGATATCTCGGCCATCGCCAACCGGGCGCCGGTCGTGCCGGTGCTGACGATCGAGCGGTTGGCCGACGCGGTGCCGCTCGCGCGGGCGCTGGTGAAGGGCGGGTTGCCGGTCCTCGAGGTCACCTTGCGGACGGCAGCCGCCTTGGCGGCGCTCGCGGCCATCGCGGCCGAAGTTCCCGATGCCGTGGTTGGCGCAGGAACCGTGCTGCAACCGCGGCAGTTCGCTGACGTTACGCGAGCCGGTGCCCGGTTCGCCGTCAGCCCGGGCTGTACGCCCACGCTTGTCACAGCCGCCCGGGCCGCAGGATTGCCATTCTTGCCGGGTATCCAGACGGTATCGGAGGCGATGGTGCTGGCAGAGCAGGGCTTTGGGCTGCTGAAATTCTTCCCCGCCGACTCAGCGGGCGGCTTGGCCTGGCTGAAGGCGGTCGCGGCACCCTTGGCCGGTCTGCGCTTCTGCCCGACCGGCGGCGTCGGCGCCGACACCGCCCAGAGCTATCTGTCGCTTGCCAACGTCGCCTGCGTCGGCGGCTCGTGGGTGGCGCCGCGCGATGCCGTGGCCAGCGGCGACTGGGGACGCATCGAGCGGCTCGCCGCCGCAGCCTCGCAACTCAAACGGCTCTAGCGTTGCGACCGGAAAGGTGCTTCAACGTGACGGTGGGAGTTCGACCTGCCTTGACTAAAAGATTGGCGATTGCGGCGACGGCGCTCGCACTGGCTGCCAGCGGTGCCGCGCGGGCCGATTCGGTTCTGGTTCTGAACTCCGAAGACGCCTCCTACAGCATCCTGAGCCGCAGCGGCCGCGTCGAGCTGGTGCGCCTGCCGATCGGCCGCGAGCCGCACCACCTGATACCCACGCCCGACGGCAAGGAAGTGCTGGTGGGCTCGACGGCGACCAACGAGCTGCTCGTGCTCGACGCCAAGACCGGCGAGAAGCGCCGCGTCGTGCGCGACATCATCGATCCTTACCAGCTGGGCTTCAGTCCGGACGCCAAATGGTTCGTCACCGTCGCCTACCGGCTGGATCACGTCGACATCTACCACGCCGACGGCTTCAAGCTCGCCGGCCGCATCTTCATCGACGGCCTGCCCAGCCACATGACGTTCGACACCGATTCGAAGACGGTGTTCGTGACCCTGCAGCAGACCGGCCGGGTCGTCGCCTTCGACCTCGAGACCCAGGCCATCAAGTGGAACGTCGAGGTCGGCAAGGCGCCCGCCGGGGCGCTCATGCTGCCCGACAACAAGCGCCTGCTCGTGGCGCTGACCGGCGAAGACGGCCTGGTCTCCCTCGATCCCAAGGACGGTTCGGTGGTAGGCCGCCTGCAGACCGGCAAGGGCGCCCACAATTTCTGGCCGAAGGGCGATGGCCGGCACTGGTTCCTGAGCAATCGGGTTGAGGGCACGGTCTCGCTGATCGATACCCAGGACATGAAGGTCACCGCCGCCATCAAGGTGCCGGGCGGTCCGGACTGCATGGACATCACGCCCGACGGCAAGGAATTGTGGGTCACACAGCGCTTCCTGCGCCGCATTGCCGTGGTCGACCTCGAGCAGATGAAGGTCGTCGCCCACGTCGCGGTCGGCAAGTCGCCGCATGGCGTCTTCATGCTCAAGTCCGGGGCGCCGCCGCCGGGATTAGTACCGGTTCGCGCGGCATCGACGGCGGGCGAGCAGAAGTAGCCGGGCGCGCCGATGCGCGACCTCATCGACATCTGGGTGGGCGTCCAGACCTGGCTTTTCGAGACCCTGGTCAGCCCCGTGCTGTTCCGGTTCGGCCTGATGGAATGGTACGAGCCGGCGTTCAATGCCGTCGAGATCTTCATGCTCGGGATCGTCCAGATCCTGGTCATCGCGCTCGGCATGCGCTTCTTCGAGAAACGCTGGCCGCTCGAAAAGACCGACAACGACCAGCTGGTCGGCGTCGACCGCGTCTACACGGTGCTGAACAAGCTCGGCATCATCCCGCTCGCGGTCTTCATGGTGAGCTACCCGATCACCAACGAGATCGATTACCTGGTGCGCTCGTGGGGCTTCGTGCCGCCCCGGCTGGAACAGCTCCTGCCGGGACTGCATGACAGCGCGCTCGGCTCCTTCCTGGTCTATTTCGCGCTCTACGATTTCGCCGCCTACTGGCTGCACCGCGCCCAGCACAAATTCTCCTGGTGGTGGGCGCTGCACAGCCTGCATCACAGC
>DATHNU010000881.1:0-3651 GCA_035485695.1 Reyranella sp.
TCGACCTGAAGCTGGCCCAAAAGATCGCTGCCGTAACCCACCTTCACGCCGGCCGCCTTGCAAATTTCGAGCGAGCGCTGGGCGCCGTCGAGCACCATGTCGTTCTTGGCCAGCATGTCGGCGGTCATGCCGAACTGGGCAGCCCGCTCCTTCATGACGAAGTAGGTCACCAGGTTGGCGACCATGTAGCCGCCCGACGACTTCAGCAGCTTGGCCGACTTGGCGTCTATGAGGTTGCCGTGCTCGATGGTGCGCACGCCGTTGTTGACGGCCCGCGTGATGGCCTCGGGAGAATAGGCGTGGGCCAGCACGTAGCGGCCGAAATTTTTGGCCTCGTCGGTCGCGGCGGCGATCTCGGCCTCGGAGAATTGCAGCGAATCCAGGGGATCGTAGGGCGAGGCGACGCCGCCCGAGCACATGATCTTCACCTGGTCTGCGCCCTGGCGCATCTGCTCGCGCACTGTCTTGCGCACCGCGTCGGGGCCGTCGGCAACGGCTAGGCTGTAGACCATGGCGTTGCAGCAGCCGCATGAGAGCGTGCCGTAGTCGGTGCGGCGGCGCGAATCGCTGTGGCCGCCGGTCGGACCGATGGCGCGGCCCGAGATGAAGAGCCGCGGCCCGGGGATCAGGCCGGACTCGACGGCCGTCTTGATGCCCCAGTCGGCGCCGCCGGTATCGCGCACCGTCGTGAAGCCGCGGTCGATCATGCCCTTCATCAGGTCTGCCGATTTTGCCGTCAGCAGGGTGAGCGGCATGCTCTCGAGCAGGCGGAAGTTCACCTCGACCAGGAAGACATGGACGTGGCAGTCGATCAGGCCCGGCATCAGGGTGCGCTTGCCGCAATCGACGACCTGCGCCTTGGCCGTCTTGATCGGCTTCGGCGACACTTCCTTGATCAGGTCATCCTCGACCAGGACCTCGTAACCCGCGCGCGCCTCGTTCCAGCGCGGATCGAGCAGGCTCAGATTCTTGAAATGGATCTGCGGCATCAACACACCCCCAACATGCGGCCGGCACCCTACGATGGCCGCCGATTTGACGCTACAGTCGGGCGAGGGTTGACGACATGCAGCGCGTCGTTGTGATCGGCACGACTGGTTCGGGAAAGAGCACGCTGGCCGAGCGGCTGGCGGCGCGCACCGGCCTGCGCGTGATCGAACTCGACGCGCTGTTCTGGGGCCGCGACTGGCAGGGCGCGCCGATTGAGCTATTCCGTCACAGGGTCGAGCGCGAGACCCGGGATGACGGCTGGATCGTGGTCGGCAACTACGCCCAGGTCCGCGATCTGGTATGGCGGCCGGCCGACACGTTGGTCTGGCTCGACCTGCCGCTGTCGCTGGTGATGTGGCGCCTGCTGCGTCGGACGATCCGCCGCGCCGCGACCAAGGAAGATCTCTGGGGCACCGGCAATCGCGAGTCCTTCGTGCGGACCTTCTTCAGCCGCCAGTCGATCCTGCTGTGGGCGCTCAAGACGCACCGCCGGAACCGCGAGAAATTCACCCTGGAGTGCGCTTTTCTCGCCAAGGAGAAGCAGGTCGTCCGCCTGAAGAGCCCGCGTGAGGTTGAGCGCTTCGTGACGGCGGCGTAAGCAGAGGCCATGTCGGTCTACACCTTTTCGTGCCTCGACGGCCATACCTGCGGAAATCCCGTGCGGCTGGTGTCGGGTGGCGCGCCATTGCTCAAGGGCAACACCATGAGCGAGCGGCGGCTCGATTTCCTGGCGCACCATGACTGGATCCGCAAGGCGCTGATGTTCGAGCCGCGCGGCCATGACGTGATGTCGGGCTCGATGCTCTATCCGCCGACCCGCGCCGACTGCGATATCGGCATCCTGTTCATCGAGGTGAGCGGCTGCCTGCCGATGTGCGGCCACGGCACCATCGGCACCGTCACCATGGCGGTCGAGAACGGCCTCGTGGCGCCGGCGACGCCGGGCGTGCTCAATCTCGACGCGCCGGCTGGTCGCGTCGTCGCACGCTACGAGCAGAACGGCCGCTTCGTCGACAGCGTGCGCATCACCAATGTGGCGTCGTATCTGGCGGCGAGCGACATCGCGATCGACGTGCCCGGCCTGGGCGAGCTGGTGTTCGACATCGCCTATGGCGGCAACTTCTACGGCATCCTCGAGCCGCAGAAGAATTTCGCCGGCCTCGAGACGATGCCGGCCGGGGACGTGCTGCGGCTGTCGCCGATCGTGCGCCGGCTGCTGAACGACAGGATCCAGCCCGTGCATCCGGAGAACCCGACGATCAAGGACGTGAGCCACGTGATGTGGACCGGCAAGCCCAACGCCAAGCGCGCCCATGCGCGCAACGCGGTGTTCTACGGCGACAAGGCGATCGACCGCTCACCCTGCGGCACCGGGACCTCGGCGCGCATGGCCCAGCTCGCGGCACGCGGGCGGCTCAAGGTCGGCGACGACTTCGTGCATGAGAGCATCATCGGCTCGTTGTTCGACGGCCGGGTCGAGGCCGCGGCCCGGGTCGGCAACCACGACGCCATCGTGCCGTCGATCTCCGGCTGGGCGCGCCAGCACGGCATCAACACCCTCTTCGTCGACGAGCGCGATCCCTTCGCCCACGGCTTCCAGGTGACTTAACTCCCTCCCTGCGCATTCATGTTCCTCTCCTCTTGGGGCGGGTTCATGTTCCTCTCCCCCTTGGGGGAGAGGTTAGGTGAGGGGGTCAACGCGAAGACTGCCTCCTGCATCACCCCCTCACCCAGCCTCTCCCCCAAGGGGAGAGGAGCTTGAAAATAAGTAGGTGAGGTGGTCGCCCGTGCCCCGAAGTCGAAGGGGGCGGAGGGGCAAGGGCAGTTTCTGCGCAGCATGGTGCGCAGAAACTCGGGAGCCAAAAAGAATTGCTACTCCCTCTTGACTTTAACTTACGCATCACTAAAGTATAGTACACGCGCCGGCAGGATGACACCCCTCCCGTCGGGCGGCGCAGTGATTTGGCTAGAACGTCGTATCTATAGCGTTTTTCAGGCGGTGATTGATTGGCACAACACTAGCGGAAACTGCGGAAACTGCGGAAACCTTCACGAGACAGTAACAATTGTCTTTAGCATTACTCCGCCGCTTTCGCCGTCGCAGCCGGCGCGCCGATGCCGCCGCGGGCGAAGATGGCGTCGATCTCGGCCAGGCTGTAGCCCAGCTCGTGCAGGATGTCGGGCCCGTCCTCGCCGATATGCGGCGCATGTTGCTGCGGCGCGTGCGTGCCGGCCGGCGGCAGGCCCGGGATGTTGGCGACCGGCATGCGGCCGAAGCCCTCCTGCTCGATCCAGTCGATGGCGCCTGATTCCTGGACGTGCGGATGCTCGAGATAGTCGGTGTAGTTGTTGACCCGTTCGCAGAACACGTCCTTGGGCTGCAGGATGGCGATCCACTCCTCGGTGGTCCTGGTCGGCATCGTCTCGTTCAGCGCCTTGATGATCTTGGCCGCGTTCCGGATGCGGTCGTTGTGGCTTTGCAGGTCGGGATCGTCGGCGATGTCCTGGCGGCCGATCAGCTCGAACAGCAGGCGGAAGTGATGCGGCCGCATGGCGCTCACCATGATGTAGCCGTTCTTCGACTTGTAGCTGCCGGCCGGCATGTAGAGCACCGGCGGCGCGCCCTTGGAGAACACCCATTCCATCAGCTTGGCGCCCTGG
>DATHNU010000882.1:0-4783 GCA_035485695.1 Reyranella sp.
GCCCAAGCCCTACCAGAAGCCGCATCCGCCGATGTGGGTGGCGGTGACCAGCCCGGGCACCGAGATCGACGCGGCCGAGCGCGGCCTGGGCAGCCTCGGCCTCTCCTTCGCGGGCTTCGAGGAGCAGGAGAAGAAGATCAAGGAGTACCGCCGGCGCATCCAGTCGTGCGAGCCGGTCGGCGCCTTCGTGAACGAGCAGGTCGCCACCACCAACTTCCTGTTCTGCCACGAAGACGAGAAGACCGGCGTCGAGATGGGCAAGAAGCTCGGCAATACCTTCAACTACCTGGCGACGCAGCTGATCTCGACCCGCGAGGTCTTCTCCTCGCCATCCTACCAGTCGCTCGGGCTGCTGCCGGCGCTGCGCCGCGCCGCCACCGGCCCCGACGCCAACGAGCAGCAGACCGAGGGCATGGCCTATGGCGATCCGGCGCGCATCATCCGCGCCGTCAAGAAATGGGAATCGCTCGGCGTCGACTGCATCAACTTTATCCTGAACGCCAACGAGGTCGTGCCGCAGGACCAGGTGATGGCAAGCCTGAAACTGTTCGCCAAGGAAGTGATGCCCGTCTTCGCCAAGAAGCCGGCCAATGTCGCTGCTGCAGCGGCGGAGTAGCGAGCATGCCTCTCTACGGAACACTCGACCTCACCACTGTCGCCAAGACGCTGCCGACGCTGGCCAACCTCGACACCGAGGCCTGGACCTTGCCCAAGGCGGAGATGCTGCAGCTCCTGATCGAGGTGCCTCGAAGCTCGACCGACGGGCTGCTGCCCAAGGCGATGCATCCGGCGCTGCCGTCCTACGTCATCCTGGCCGTCACGAAATATTCCGAGAGCCCGGTCGGCCCCTTCACGCTCGCCATGCTGCGGCTGGGCACCCGCGCCGGTGCCCATCCGCGCGGCTTCATGCTGGGCGCGGTCGCGAGCAGCGAGGCCGCGGCCCGGGAACTGCGCGGCCGCTGGGGCTTTCCGATCGAGGCGGGCGAAGTGAAATTCCTGCGCCGGCACGACCGCGTGACGGGCACGGTCAAGAAGGACGGCAAGACCATCCTCGACTGCGCGCTGGTCGATCCGCAGCCGGTGTCGGGCACCGACGTGCAGTACATCAACTGGGTGACGGCCGCGAACGCGCCAATCGACGGCCAGACCCAGACGATGCTGATCCAGGTCGATCCGAAATATACCTTCTACAAAGCCGAGCGCGGCAAGCCGCAGGTGGCGACGTTCGATCCGGCGGCGTGGAATGCGCCGGGCCTGAAACTGGCCGACCCGATCATCGGCACCTGCTGCACCGTCGACACCGACCTGCCGCGCATCCGCTTCGTGATGGACCCGCTGAAGCCGGTGTTCCAGGGCACGCGGCGCATCCGGGAGTCGCGCGTCGACGAGTGACGCTGTAGAAAAGAGGCCATGGCACCCGGGCTGCGCGCTTTCACGGGCTTCGTCGCCGCTCTTTTGTGGGGCCTTGCCCTGGCGGCAACAGAGGCGCGCGCCGCCGACCCCGTGCTCACGCGCCTCATCGGCGACGTCCTGTGGGCGCCCCGACTGACCTACGGGTCCGACGAGCAGCGCCATCTCGTCTACGAATTACGGCTGTCGAATCCCACTCCGGCGACCATCAAACTCGCGAAGGTCGATGTCATCGATGGCGCGACGGGAAAGACCCTGCTCGAGGCCGGCCCCGCCGAGATCGGCAAGCGGTTCTCGATCGGCGGGCGGCGCGGCGCCGAGGCGACCTCGCTCTCCGTCGGACAGTTCGGCGTGCTGTTCCTGCACGTGCCGCTGGCCGCGAGTGCCAACGTACCCCGCAGCATCACCCATCGGATCTCGGGCATCGCCGTCCAGCAAGGCAGGCCCGACACGCCCTTCACCGTCACCATCGCCGAAACGCCTGTGATCGACGCCAACCCCGTGCTGCTGGGTCCGCCACTGATCGGCAAGGGCTACCTGGCGGGCGATGGCTGCTGCGACACGATCCGACATGTGCGGGCCCTGCTGCCGCTCAACGGCCGCTTCGCCCTCGCCCAGCGCTTTGCCATCGACTGGGAGCAGGTCGACGATCAGAACCGGCTCGTCAAAGGCGATCGCAGCAAGGTCGGGAACTACACGATCTTCGGCAAGGACGTGATCGCCGTCGCCGACGGCACCGTGGTCACCACGCGCAACGACCTTCCGGAGCAGCCGCCCGGCAAGCTGCCGGACAACCTGCCCATCGACCAGGCCGACGGGAATTTCGTCGTGCTCGACATCGGCAACGGCGCCTTCGCGCTTTATGCCCACATGCAGCCGGGCAGCGTGAAAGTGGCTGCCGGCGCCAAGGTCAAGGTTGGCGACCTCCTGGGGAAGGTCGGCAATACCGGCAACACCTCGGCGCCCCACCTTCATTTCCATGTCATGGACGGCCCCTCGCCGCTGCAGGCGAACGGCATTCCCTACATCATCGATCATTTCAGCATGACCGCGATCGACAAGGCCGGCACCGCCGATTTCGACAAGGCGGAGTCGACCGGCTCGCCGCTCACCTTGACGCCGATCAATCCGCCGGCGCAGAAGCGGAACGTCCTGCCGATGGACCTGACGGTGGTCGACTTCTCGCGCTGAGCTCAGCGCAGCAGCCCGTCCTCCAGCGCCTTGATCTGCAGGGCGAGATAGCGCGAATAGATCCGGCATTGCGCCAGGCTGCCGGCGGTGAACCAGAGCCCGTCCTGCGCCGTGCGCGTCCACATGTTGCGCAGCTCGCCGCCGTCATCGAAGCCCCACACGGGGCCGATGCGGTCGGCGACGGCGTCGCCCAGGCTGAGGCGCACGAACTCCTGCTGGCTCTCATAGCCGGTGGCGACGACGACGAGGTCGGCCGGCATCGTCGTGCCGTCGCGCAAAGCAGCGCCTTGCGGGGTGAAGCGGTCGATGGCGTCGTACTGCAGCAATCCGATCCGGCCGTCGACGATCATGTCGGAGCAGCCGACGTTGAAGTAGTAGCCGCCGCCGCGGCGCAGATACATCATCTGGAAGCCGGTATCGTCCTCGCCGTAGGTGAGGCGGAAGCCGCGCGCCTCCAGGCCCTGCAACAGCGCGCGATCGGCCTCGCGCATCTCCGCCGTCGACAGCTGGTAGGCGCGCAGCAGGACCGGATAGGGCATCGACGCGGCCAGCAGGTCGCAATCGGCGAAGGGCAGGCCCTCGCTGTAGATGGAGTAGACTTTCTGCGCCTCGCGGATGCTCACGATATAGGTCGGGCTGCGCTGGACGAGGGTGACGTGGGCGCCGCTGGAGCAGAGATCCTGCGCGACGTCGTGACCACTGTTGCCGGTGCCGAGCACGAGGACGTTGCGGCCCTTCCAGGCGTCGCCGCTGGTGTAGCTGCCGGAGTGCATGACCGTGCCGGCGAATGCGTCGAGGCCAGGCACCGACGGCCAGACCGGAATGCCGCTGACGCCCGTCGCCACGATCACGTGGCGCGGCTTCAGGGTGCGCTCGCTGCCGTCGCTGCGGCGCAAGGTTACGGTCCAGCGGCGTTCGGTGGCATCGTAGCTGCCGCCGGCCAGTTCGGTGCCCGTCCAGTAGTTGAGGTCGAGCGCCTCGACATAGGCCTCGAACCAGTTGGCCAGCTTGTCCTTGGGAATGAAGACCGGCCAGGTAGGCGGGAACGGCATCAGCGGCATGTGATTGACATGCACTTCGTTGTGCAGGGTGAGCGCGTGATAGCGCTTGCGCCAGTTGTCGCCGATGCGTTCATGGCGATCGACGATCAGCGTGTCGATGCCGAGCGCGCTCAGCCGGGCCGCGACCGCGAGGCCCGCCTGGCCGCCGCCCACCACCAGCACGGCCGGGTCGTGATCGGCGTAGGCGGCCGCCTTGCGACGCTGGTCGAGCCAGTTCTCGCCGCCGAAATCGCGCGAGAAGCGCTCGGCGTCGCTCAGGGCAGGCGGGCGACCGTCGGGATAGCCGTGCAGCTCCTCGAGCGTGGTGAGCAGCGTCCACGCCCGCCAGGCACCGTCGGTCTCTTCGACAAGACGCACTACGCCGTTGGCGCGGCCGACGGTGGTCTCGAACTCGAAGATCGCCTCGATGCAATCGATGCCGGCGCGGCGCACGCGGCGCGGGGCGGAGCGTTCGGCGGAAAAATGAAAGTCGGCGGCCTTCGTGTGCGCGAGCGTCGGCGCCAGCGCCGCCTCGATGGCCGTCCCACCGCTCGCAGTCTGCAGCCGCCAGGTGAAAGCGAGGACGTCGCGCCAGTGACCTTCGACTGCGAAATGGCCGGCCGCCGCGGTGGCATCGTTTGCCTGCAACGCCTCGGCGAAGGACGTCAGCCAGGAGAGGGCGATCTCCTGGGCGTCGGGACGAGTCCTCGAGATCACGTTCATATGTCCAACCCCTGCGGATGTGCCAGATTATCAGAGGAAACGAGGAGACGAACCATGGAGCCGGGCAAAAGACTTTTAGGCAAGGTCGCGATCGTGACGGGAGGAGCATCGGGCATCGGTGCGGCAACAGCACGGCTATTCGCCCAGCACGGCGCAGCGGTGATGCTGACCGACAGCAACGCTTCGCTCGGCAAAACTGTCGCGACGGAAATCACGTCAGCAGGCGGAACGGCCGCCTTCGCGGACCAGGATGTGCGGAACGAGGCGCAGTGGGCCGCGATCGTGGCGCAGGCCGAGAAGGCCCATGGTCGGGTCGACATCCTGTGCAACATCGCGGGCATTTCGGGCCGCGATCCCAAGCTCAACATCCAGACCGGCAACACCGCCGGGCCGCGGCTGGCCGAGCAGACGCTCGAGCA
>DATHNU010000883.1:0-3977 GCA_035485695.1 Reyranella sp.
AATGGCCAAAGCCAAGCAAGCCCTTGGAATAAAACGACGAATCCCCCGCCAAGCGCGCTCGGGCGAGACCGTGGCGCTGATTCTGGAGGCAACGGCTCAGGTTCTCGAAGCGGGTGGTTTGCCGGCTTTCACCACCAATGCCGTGGCCGAGCGGGCGGGCGTCAGCATCGGCACGCTCTACCAGTACTTCGCCGACAAGAACGCGCTCCTGCTGGCGCTCGCCCGCCAGCAGATAACGATCGGCCTGACCAGCATCGGACGGGCGCTGCAGGGAGAAAAAGATCCCTCGGTCGAGGGCCGCGTGCGCGCCATGGTGCAGGCGATGGTCAACGCCTTCGGCGGCCGTCACCGCGCGCGCAAGGCGGTGACGCAGGCGATCCTGGCGCAGGGGCTCGGCGTCGAGATGATGGACCCGATCGTGGCCTTCGTCTCCGCGGCGCGCACCCAGATGGGCCCTGGCCCGCAGCCGCTGATCGCCGCCCTCTCGCCCGAGCAGGTGTTCGTGATGTCGCGCGCCCTGATGGCCACGATCCGCCACGCCGTCATGGAGGAGCAGCCGTTCCTCAGAAGCCGCGCCTTCGAGGACGAGATCGTGCGGCTGGTCGTGGCCTATCTCGCGGCCATCAGGATGCAGTAACCCCGCGGGCATCGACAGTCATTCCCTTAACCAACTGTCCGCAGTTTTGCTGTCTCACCCATGGGGTGCACTCCTCGCGACATAAAATTTGTTTTCCGCAATTTCCGCTACCCCGCTAGTGCCCCGCCGGCTGGAGCGCATCCCATGGCTGAGACACCGGCGGAGTCGGGATGAGTGACGATCGGGTCGTCGACGGTGCTGACGGCGATTCGAAGAAGTCAGCTGGTACCTCGTTGGTGACGTCGCGAAGGCAATCGTTATGGACGGGTTCGCGATACTCGTATTTGCCGAGGGTTGGGCGTCGGGGACCGGTCATGGCAGGTGCTCCTGAAAGGGCGTACGGCACCTATCTAAGTATTACTTCTAATGAAGTCAAGTGACACTTTGGACAGACTAACGGCCGCAGATCGAATTTTCGGGCGCCATAGCGCCCGAAAATGCCCATTGTCGACCACGGACTTTTTGCGCCCCGTAGAGGGGCAGCGAAAGTTGGTCGCGCGGCAAGGGACACAATAGGTCGTATCAACCTCGCCGATGCCAGCATCGCAGTCACCAAGGTTCCGAGCCCGGTAGCCCGACGAAGATTACGTATTGCTTCAACAGCCCGCCTTGGCATCACGGATCGCTTGCCACACCCGCTCGGGGCTGGCCGGCATGTCGATGTGGGTGACGCCGAGATCGGCCAGTGCGTCGACCACCGCATTGATGATCACACCCAGCGCCGGCGTGATGCCGCCCTCGCCGCCGCCGCGGAAGCCAAGCGGATGGTTTTTGGACGGCACCTCGCTCAGCGCCGTCCTGAACAAGGGAAAATCGTCGGCGTGCGGCATGGCGTAGTCCATGAACGAGCCCGACAGAAGCTGGCCGTCGGGCGCATAGAAGCAGCGCTCCATCAGCGCCTGGCCCGCACCCTGGGCGATGCCGCCATGGGTCTGGCCGTGCAGGATCAGCGGGTTCACCGCGCGGCCGACATCGTCGATCGTGGTGTAGCGGTCGATGCGGGCCACGCCCGTCTCGGCATCGACCTCGACCTCGCAGACATGCCAGCCGTAGGGATAGGAGCCGACCCGGCTGTCGACATCGGCCTGGTCGGCGATCGGCCCGCGCTCAGTCGCCAGCGCCAAAAGGCCGATGCCGCGGTCGGTGCCGGTGATGGTGAAGCGGCCGTCGGCGAAGACGACGTCTGCCTCGGCCGCCTCGAGAGACTGGGCGGCGAGCGTGCGACCCTTGGCGATGATACCGAGCGAGGCCTGGTGGATCGTGGTCGCCGCCAGCCGGATCGAGCGGCCGGAATGCGAGCCGCCGCCCACCGACAGGCGGTCGCTGTCGTCGGTGACGAGGCGCACCTTGTCGGGCGGCACGCCCAGCCATTCGCTGGCGAGCTGGGCGAAGCTGGTGGCATGGCCCTGGCCCGCCGACAGCGTGCCGATCACGATCTCGACCGCGCCTTCCGGCAATACCGTGACCTCGGCGCGCTCGGCCGGCGCCCCGCTTTGCGATTCGACATAGCCGCCGAGCCCGATGCCGCGACGCAGCCCGCGCGCCGCGGTCTCGGCCCGGCGTCGGGCGAACCCGTTCCAGTCGGCGAGCTTCAGGACCTCGTCGAACGCCGACAGGTAATCGCCGCTGTCGTAGGTGACGCCGAAGGCGTTTGTGTGCGGCGTGGTCGTGATGAGATTGCGCCGCCGTAGCGCGATCCGGTCGAAGCCGTGCGTCCGGGCAGCGAGATCGATCAGCCGCTCGATCACGAACATGGCCTCGGGCCGTCCGGCGCTGCGATAGGGCGCGGTCGACGGCGTGTTGCCGAGCACGCCGCGCGCCTGCGCCATCGCGGGCATGCGATAGAGGCTGGTCATCAGCTGCGTGCCCTTGGTCAGCGGCACGAAGGAGGCGGTGTAGGCCCCGAGATTGCTGGTGCTTCTGGCGCGCAGCCCGAGAAAGGTGCCGTCGGCGTCGAGCGCTAGCTCGGATTCGATCAGGAAGTCGCGGCCGGCATAGTCGCTCAAGAACGCCTCGTGCCGCTCGCACGTCCACTTCACCGGCCGGCCAACCCGGCGCGAGGCCCAGCACACCAGGGCGAACTCGGGATAGAAGAAGTTGCGGGTGCCGAAATTGCCGCCGACCTCCCTGGCGACCACCCTCACCCGCTCCGGCTCGATGCCCAGGATGATCGCGACCTCTTTCTTGGGCCGCACGATGGCGCCGCCGCCGGCATACAAGGTGTAGCGGCCCGAGGCGGCTTCGAAGTGACCGAGCGCGGCGCGCGGCTCCATCGGCACGCCGGTGACGCGCTGGATGTCGGCACGCAGCTTCACGATGTGGCGCGCCCCGGCGAAGGCCGCCGGCGTTGCTGCCTGATCGCCGACCAGCGAATCCACGACTGTTTCGGCGAGCGGCGGCAGGGCCGCGTAGTCGACTTGGACGGCTTCGGCCGCGTCCTTGGCGAGCGCCAGCGTCTCGGCCACCACGAAGGCCACCGGCTCGCCCACGAAGCGCGCCGTTTCGATCGCCAGCACATCGGGCCGCACGACCTTGTGCGGCGAGCCGTCCGTGTTGGGCAGCTTGATGTCGGGCGGGCTCATGGCGGCCGGGATGTGCGGCACGGGCTTCAGCCCGTCGGCCAGCACGTCGGCGCCCGTCAGCACCAACAGCACGCCGGGCATCGCCCGCGCCACCGATGCGTCGACCGCGACAATGCGGACATGCGGGTGCGGCGAGCGCACGACCCAGGCATGGACCTGGCCCGGCAAAGTGAAGTCGTCGCTGTAGCAGCCGCCGCCGGTCAGCAGCCGGGCGTCCTCGAGCCGCGGCAGCGATGCTCCGATGGCGCTGCCAATGGAGCTGCCCGCCATCGATTACAGCGCGTGCGGCAGCGGCACGCCCAGCAGCAGGCCGAACTCGCGGGCGAGATCGCAGCTCACCCGCGCATGAACCTTGCCCTGCTTGTCGAAGAAGCGGCCGGTCGGAGCGACCGGAAACACGCCCTCGTGCCAGATGCCGGGATGAATGTAGATGCCGAAGCTGCCGTCCGACCAGAAGGCGACGAAGGTCTCCGGCTTGAGGTCGTCGCCGGGCTGCGCGGCCGGTACGACGAAGGGCTTGCCGTCGAGTGGCCAGAAGAGCTGGCCGCCGTCGGGATGGTAGTTGCAATGCCACAGCAGCACGCGGCCGTCGCCCAGCTTCACGCCGGGCCGTACGACCTCCGGCAATTCGCGAAAGCCGATGACGTAGTGTCCGCCGACCGCTTCGTTGCGGCCCAAAAGCTCGTTGCCGCGCCATTCGCAGGCGAAGACGCCCTCCGTCGTGCCGCCTTCGATGCCCGTTCCGGCGTCGAGCCTGC
>DATHNU010000884.1:0-6307 GCA_035485695.1 Reyranella sp.
AACGAGCGGCGCATCCTGGAAACCCAGGAACTGATGCGCCAGCGCACCATCGCGCCGCCCGAGTCGGTGGCGGATTGGCTGGCCCCCAATCGCGGCGATCCGTTCGACCTGTTCGAGGTCGGCGCCCGCGCGTTGGGGGAAAGCCCGCTGTCCGAACGAGAGCGGGCGGTGCTGGAGGGCTTTGCGCCGCTGCGGCTTCGGCCGGGGCGCAAGTTCGACCTGCGCGCCTTCAGCGAGGCCGAACGTCGCGCGTTGCGTGCCGGCATCGAGCAGGGCCATGCCGACATCCGCGCCGCGGCCGGCCACACCAGCAAGAGCGTGGACGGCTGGACCTACGGCGGGCGCAATCTCGGCAATTTCGGCGACGACTATCTTTACCGTGCCGCGACGGCCCTTGGCGGGCTTGGCGCCCTGGAGCCGGCCGAAGCCGTTTACGTTTCCTGCACCACCGACTCCGGCGGCCGCCGGCTGCTCGGCGCCAACCACTATGAACTCACCTTTGCGGCCGACGGCCTGCCGCCGGCCCGCGCCTTCTGGTCGCTCGCCGTGTACGAAGTGACGCCGGAGGGGCGCGCGTTCTTTGCCGACAATCCGATCAGCCGCTACGCCATCGGCGATCGCACACAGGGCCTGCAGAAAGCGGGCGATGGTTCGCTCACGCTTTATCTGCAGCATGACCGGCCAGCCGGCGAGCGCGCGGCCAACTGGCTGCCCGCGCCGGCCGGGCCGATGTCGCTGGTGCTGCGCGCCTATGAACCCGATGCCGCGCTGAGCGAGGGGCGCTATCGCGTGCCGGGGGTGCAGCGCAACTCTCCTCCGTGAGCGGCGTTAGGTTCTGAATAAGCGGTCTTCAGGAGCCCCCCTATGCCCGATATCTCCCGCCGCGCCGCCTTGGGCGCGGGTGCCGGCCTGTTGGTCGGCGCCATGACATTGTCCGCCAGCGCCCAGCAAATAGCCGCCGCCACGACGCCCAAGTTCCGGGTGCAGCCGCTCAGCTTCAATCCAGAGAAGATCAGCAGCCTGTCGGCCAAGGCGATCGCAAGTCATCATGGCGAGCACTACGCGGCCGCAGTGAATCGTCTCAATGCCTTGAGCGAACAGCTCGCCAAGCTCGACTTTGCCGCGACTCCGGCGGCCACGATCAGCGAGCTCAAGCGTGAGGAGCATAGCGTCTACAATTCGACGATTCTGCACGAGCTTTATTTCGAGGGCCTGGGCGAGGCGCCGACCCGGCCGTCGGGCGTGTTCGCCGAGGCGTTGGCGCGCGACTTCGGCAGCCTCGATCGCTGGAGGGCGGAGTTCGCCGCCACCGGCAAGGCGCTGGACGGCGGCTCGGGTTGGGTGATCCTGGCCTATGCGCCGCGCGACAAGCGCCTCTTCAATCATTGGTGCGCGGACGACGGCATGGCGCCGGCCGGCGGCGTGCCGTTGCTGGCGCTCGACATGGACAAGCACGCCTACGCGCCGGACTACGGCGCCGAGGCCGGCAAATACGTCGACAGCTTCATGCCGACGATCCGCTGGACGACACCCGAGCGACTGTATCGCGAGGCTATCCGCGTTTAAGCGTCGCGAACTTCACATAGACCTCGTCCTGAGGAGCGGTCCGCGTCGCGCGGGGTAACCCCCGCGCTTTATCGCGACTCGAAGGATGGGAGACATCACGACTGTCGCCCATCCTTCGAGACGCACGCCTTCGGCGTGTTCCTCAGGATGAGGTTATTTTTGTTGCGCCGTCCAAAGACACTACGCGCCCGGCTGGGCGCGGCGGGATTCTTCCTCGGCCTTGGCTTCGATCGCTTCCATGTCGTCGTCGCTCAGGCCGAAATGATGGCCGATCTCGTGGATCAGCACGTGACGCACGATGTGCGGCAGGTCCTCGCCCGATTCGCACCAATAGTCGAGGATCGGACGGCGGTAGAGGAAGATGCGGTCGATGTCGTTGGCGACATGGCCCGCGCCGCGCTCCATCATTGACACGCCCTGATAAAGTCCCAGCAGGTCGAACGGCGTGTCGAGCTCCATCTCCTTCTCGATCTCGTCGGACGGGAAGTCGTCGATCTGGATGCGGACGTTGCCGACATGCCGGCGGAACTCCTCGGGGATCGTGGCCAGCGCCTCGGCGGCGATGGCCTCGAAATCCTCCTGGGTGGGCGCCGTGCTGAAGCAGGGCGTGCGCCGCGGATTGGTGAAGACCGGCATGACTCCCCCATATAGGACGATGGCGCGCACGCCAAGGGGCCGAAGTGGACGAATCTTTGGCGAATTTTCCTTGCCGGTTGGCGCGGGATTCGCATGGTCGCGTTTCGGATCGATCCCCTTTAGTCTCGCCGTTGCAACATGCTCCAATTTATCGTCCGCCGCCTGATCGTGGCCGTGCTCGTGACGGCCACCGTAATGACACTGGCCTTCGTGTTGACACGCCTGTCCGGCGACCTCGCGATTTCCATCGCCGGACCCAACGCCACGCAGGCCGACGTCGAGGCCGTGCGCAAGGCCTACGGACTCGACCAGCCGCTCATCACCCAGTTCTTCAATTGGGTCGGTAATGCCCTCTCGGGCGACCTGGGCGACAGCTATTTTTTCAAGACCCGCGTCTCCTCGCTGATCGCCGAACGCATGCCGGTGACGCTCACCCTCGGCCTGACCGGGCTGGTGATCGCCCTCGTGGTGTCGCTGCCGCTGGGCATCCTGGCGGCGGTACGCGAGAACACCGCGGTCGATCGCGCCGTCCAGCTGGTGACGCTGCTGGGCCAGGCCATGCCGTCCTTCTGGCTGGGGCTGCTGCTGATGATCACGTTGGGCCTGCAGCTCGGCTGGCTGCCGATCTCGGGCACCGGCTCATGGGAGCACTATGTGATGCCGGGCATCGTGCTCGCCTTCTCGGCCATCCCCGCCCTCACCCGCCTGACCCGTGCCGGCATGATCCAGGCCATGGGCTCGGATTATATAAGGACGGCGCGGGCCAAGGGGCTGTCGCGTGCCTCCATCCTGCTGAAGCATGCACTGCGCAATGCCGCCATCCCGGTCGTGGCGATCGCCGCCGTTCAGCTCGGCTTCATGCTGGGCGGCTCGATCGTGATCGAGCAGGTCTTCGCTCTGCACGGCGTCGGCTTCCTCGCCTGGGAGAGCATCGGCAAGAACGACTTCCCGGTGGTCCAGGCAGTCGTCCTGGTGCTGGCGGTGATCTACGTCGCGCTCACCATGCTGGCCGACCTGATGAACGCCGTGCTCGATCCGAGGCTGCGCGGTCCATGAGCGTGGCTGCCGTCACGGCCGGCCCCAAGCGCGGCTGGCGGAGCGTCAGCACCTGGATCGGCGCGCTGATCGTGGGCGCGACCGCGATCTGCGCCGTCTTCGCGCCGCTCCTGGTGCCACACGATCCCTTCGCCCAGGATCTCGGCAAGCGCCTGCTGGTGCCGTTCTGGATGGAGGGCAACAACCCCGACTACATACTCGGCACCGATCAGCTGGGCCGCGACTACCTCTCACGCCTGATCTGGGGCTGCCGCATCTCCATGCTGATCGGCGTCACGGTGACCATCGTGTCGGCGCTGATCGGGATCACGATCGGCGTGCTGGGCGGCTTTTTGGGCGGCCGTGTGGACGACGCCGTGCTGTTCGCGATAACCACGCGGCTCTCCATCCCTGTCGTGCTGGTGGCGCTGGCCGTTGTCGGCCTGCTCGGCAGCTCGATGACCTTGCTGGTCCTCACGCTGGGCCTGCTGCTGTGGGACCGCTTTGCCGTGGTGGCGCGCTCGACCACCATGCAGGTGCGCAACCTCGACTTCGTCGCCGCGGCCTGGTGCGCCGGCTGCTCGCGCTTTCGCATCCTGAGCCGTGAAGTGCTGCCCAATATCGCGAGCCACCTCGTGGTGGTGGCCACGCTCGAGATCGCGCTCGCCATCCTGCTCGAAGCCACTCTGTCCTTCCTCGGGCTGGGCGTGCCGCCGCCGCTGCCATCGTGGGGCCTGATGATCGCCGAGGCCAAGGACTACATGTTCTTCAGCCCCTGGGTGATCGTCATCCCGGGCGTGGCGTTGTTCGTGCTCGTCCTGGGCGTCAACCTTTTAGGCGACGGCCTGCGCGACCTGTTCGGCGCGAGGAACGATCCTTGAGCGCACTGCTGGAGATCGCGCAGCTCGAGGTGAGCTTCGGCGGCCGCCATTCTGCTGTCACCGCGGCGGTGCGCGGCGCCTCGCTCAAGGTCGAACGCGGCGAAACCCACTGCCTGGTGGGCGAGTCCGGCTGCGGCAAGTCGGTGACAGCGCTGTCGGTGATGAATCTCCTGGCGCGGGGCGCTCGGCGCCAGGCCAGGCGACTTGCCTTCGAGGGCCAGGATCTGCAGAGCCTTACCGACCAAGGCATGGCGCATTTGCGCGGCAACGCCATGGCCATGATCTTCCAGGAGCCGATGACCAGCCTCAATCCCGCCTACACGGTGGGCTCGCAGATGACCGAGGTACTGCGCCGTCACCGGCACGCCAGCCAGAAGGTCGCCACCGATCGCGCGGCCGATCTGCTGGCCCGCGTCGGCATCACCGCGCCGGGGATGAGACTGGGCCAATTCCCGCACCAGCTCTCGGGCGGCCTGCGCCAGCGCGTGATGATTGCCATGGCGCTGATGTGCGAACCCAAGCTCCTGATCGCCGACGAGCCGACCACGGCGCTCGACGTCACGGTGCAGGCCCAGATCCTGCGCCTGCTCGCCCAGCTCCAGCGCGACCTCGGCCTCGGCATGCTGTTGATCACCCACGATCTCGGCATCGTCGCCCGGGTCGCCCATCGCGTCTCGGTCATGTACGCCGGCGAAGTGGTCGAAAGCGCGGCGACCGCCGAGCTGTTCGCCCATCCCAGGCATCCCTACACACAGGGGCTGCTGCGCTGCGTGCCGGTGCCGGGCAAGACCCGACGCGATGAGCCGCTGGGCTCGATCCCCGGCACCGTCCCGCGCATCGGCCCGGGCTTCGAGGGCTGTGCCTTCCGCGAGCGCTGCGGCTTCGCCGACGAGACGTGCGCCCACACCGTGCCGCGCCACGCCGCCGGACCAACGCACGAATTCCTCTGTCGACTGCCCGCATGAGCGCGTCCGCTCCCGCCATCGAGGTCAAGTCCGTCCGTAAGACTTTCAAGGTCAAGGGCGGTCTCTTGGGCGCTGACCGACACGTGGTCGCCGTCGACGATATCTCCTTCGCCGTGCCGACCGGCGGCGTCCTGGGCGTCGTGGGTGAATCGGGCTGCGGCAAGTCCACGCTCGCCCGCCTGATCCTGGGCCTGCTCCAGCCCAGCGCCGGCGACATCGCCGTCGAAGGCCAGCGGGTCGTCGACATGGATCGCAAGGCCCGTGCGCGCCTGATCCAGCCGGTGTTCCAGGATCCCTTCGCCTCCCTCAACCCGCTGGCGCGCGTGCGCGACATCGTCGCCATGCCGCTGCGAGCCCAGGGCAACATCGACCGCAGAGAGACCGGAAAGCGGATCGACGAAATGCTGGCGCGGGTCGGCCTGTCGGCCGAGATGGGCCAGCGCCTGCCCACCGAACTGTCGGGCGGCCAGCGCCAGCGGGTCGCCATCGCACGCGCCCTTGTCCTGCGGCCGCGCATCGTGGTGTGCGACGAGCCGACCAGCGCGCTCGATGTCTCGGTGCAGGCGCAGATCCTGAATCTTCTGGCCGAGCTGCGGCGCGAGCTCGGCCTCACCTATCTCTTCATCAGTCACAACCTTGCGGTCGTGGAACATGTGGCGAGCGAAGTGGCCGTGATGTATCTCGGCCGCTTCGTCGAGCGCGCGCCGACCGAGACGCTGTTCGGCAACCCCGAGCATCCCTACACCAAGGCGCTGCTCGCCTCGGTGCTGACGCCCGAGCCCGGTCTCGGCGTGCCCGATGTCGGGCTGGGCGACATCCTGCCCGATCCCGCCAACATCCCGCCGGGCTGCCGCTTCCATCCGCGCTGCCCGATCGCCGAGCCGCGCTGCGCCATCGAGACGCCGCCGCTCAGGCCGCGACCCGCCGGCGGCGTGGAGTGTTTGCTTGTGCCTTAGCTTGCTGGGGCGCGCCACTTCCGTGGCGCGATCTTCTTCGGCTTCGACAAAGACGCGCGACCGGAGTCGCGCGCCCCCAGCGCGTTACTTCCACTTCGCAAAGTAGAAGCGCGGCAGTTCGTCGGGGTAGGTCTTGAAGTCGAGGCTCTTGCTGAAGGCGTAGGCGTTCACGTAGGTGAACAGCGGCAGCCAATAGGCCTTCTCGGTCATCAGCTTGATGGCCGCCGAGTAGGCCTTCTTGCGAATCGCGGGGTCGCCGGTGGCGCCG
>DATHNU010000885.1:0-12348 GCA_035485695.1 Reyranella sp.
ATCGGTCGCTCGCCGCAGGACATCCACATCACGGTGGCCGGCGGCCCGGGCAAGCATTCGGCCTTCGTCCCCTCCTTCGGCGGCACGACCGTTGCCTGCGTGCGCATCGCCGGATGAGCGCTGATGAGCGATGAGTGGTGCGGCTGGCCGATCGTCGATGACTCGGCGAGCTGGGAGACCGCGCAGCAGATCCTGACCGATGCCGAGCTGTCGGACGGCCTGCCGCTGGTACCGCCGACCCGCCGCCGCCTCGAGGCGATGGTTGCGGGCGTCGCAGGGCGCGGCGAGTCGCGTGGCCTGATGCCGCCCCTGTTCGGCGACATCACGCCCGAGTCGATCGCCTACCAGTGCGTCATCGCCGGCTGCCGCCCGGCCGAACTGCCGATCGTGCTGGCCGCGGCTGAAGCGATCCTCGAGCCCGATTTCAACCTTCTGGGCATCGCCACCACGACCGGCACGGCCTGCGTGGCGCTCTGCGTGCACGGCGCCATCGCCCGTCAGCTCGGCGTCAATGCCGGCACGAATTGCCTGGGCCCCGGCAACCGCGCCAATGCCAGCATCGGCCGGGCGCTGCAGCTCAGCATCCGCAACGTGGGCGGCGCGCGCTCCGATGTCGGCGACATGGCGACCATGGGCCAGCCCGGCAAATACACGCTGTGCTTCGCCGAGCGCAACGATGGACCCTTCCCCACTTTCACCGAGCGTCGCGGCCTCGGCGCTGACGCCAGCGCGATCACGGTGATGGGCATCTCGGGCACCGCCGAAGTGCTGCCGGGCGACGGCGAGGGTGCCACGCCCGAGGCCATCCTGTCGCCGATCGCGACGGCGATGCGGGCGGCCATCGTCATGTCGAGCATGAGCCGCAGGAACGAGCGCGGCGAGCAGGTCTTCCTGCTGCCGCTCGAGATGGCGCACAAGATCGTGCGGCACGACGGCTGGGATATCGCCCGCGTGCAGCGCTACCTGTTCGACGAGGGCCAGGGCGTGGCGCGTGCGCCCGACGCCATCCATGCCATCGTCACCGGCGGCGCCGGCTACAAGATGAGCTACCTGCCGATCTGGGGCGGCGGCTCGCAGACGGTGACGCGGTCGCTTCACGGCGCCTCGTAGGCAATGTACCGGGCGATCTTCCAGCTTCCATCGGGCTGACGGCGGAACACGTCGAGCCCAGGCTCGCGAGATTCCGCCGTCTTGCCGCCGGCGCTCGCCACCTTGAGCGTCCAGACGACGCGCGCAATCGCCATGTCTCCCGACACGATGATCTCCCTGATATCGAGCGCATAGGTGAAGGTCTTCGCCGGGTCGGCCAGCGACCGGTGTAGAAGCCCGCACAGGGTCGCGTAATCGCGCTCCGGAAATCCGCGATAGTCGTAGACGAGATCAGGCGCGAAGAGATCGCAGATATGTGCAGCCTCGCGGGCGTTGAAATCGCTCGTCCATTTCGCCAAGGCGGCGCGGATCGCACGTTCGGGCTGATCGGCGGGCTGCGCGCGTGCAGGCGAGGCCAAGCCGCCCAGCAGGCAAACGACGGCCAGGATCACCCGGCAGCGGCGCGCTAGGTCCAGCCGAGCCATTCGCTGACACCGCGGCCCATCACCCATTCGAGGTCCGGGCCCTTCAGCCACGGCAACTCTTCGGTGAACATCGTCACGCCCTGGCGGTAGCTGCACGGCAGCCGGGACAGGTCCGTCCCCCAGAAGGTGCGCTTCGGACCGAACGAGTCGAAGACGCGGCGGATGTGCGAATGCACCGAGCGGAAGGGATAGGTCTTGTCGGCGGCGTAGCATGGCATCGCCGAAACCTTGGCCGCCACGTTGGGCCGCTTGGCAAGCGCCAGCACGTTGTCGAGTGTGGCGAAGTTGTTGGCCTCGGTGACGTCCTTGCCGCTCTTCAGTCCAAGATGATCGAGCACCAGCCGAAGGCCCGGATAGCGCTCGGCGACCTTGTCGGCGAGATGCATGTATTCGTGATGGAACAGCACCATCGCCGGAATGCCGTGCTTCTCCAGTTCGCCCCACACCCAGTCGAAGCGACCGTCGAGCAGCGGCCGGCGCAGTACCTCGGTGTGGAAGGTGAGGCGGACGCCCAGCATGCCCTTCTGCTTCTTCCAGCCCGCCAGCATACTGCGGGCGCCCGGCGCATCGGGATCGAAGCGTCCCATGATGCAGAAGCGGTCGGGATGGCTTTTGGCGGCATCGATTGCGAGGTCGTTGCGATCGCCCTCCCAGGACGGCGGCACGATGACGACGCCGTCGACGCCCGCCTTGTCCATCTCGGCCAAGAGCTCGTCCTTGCCGAGCGGCACCGCGCGGTGCGGCTCGGCGCGTGCGGGCCAGGGACGCTCGGGCGTGTTGCCGCCCCAGATATGGACCTGTGCATCGACGATTTTCATTGCTTCCTCCCTAGCGCCAGCCCAGCGCGGTGCGCAGCAGTCGTGCGATCAGCCACATGCCGAAGCCCCACAACGCATAGACCAGCGGCACCACGACAAGGCCCGGCAGGCGGAAGCCGCCACCCATCGGCGCGCCCTTGATCGGCAGCACGACGAACCAGTTGACGAGCGTGACGATGATGGCGGCAAACAGCACCCAGCCCAGTACGTCGTTGAAAGGGCGGGGCAGCCGCGGCACCAGGAAGGCGGCGGCCATGCCCCACAGCCCGCCCCAGAAGGCCAGCGACAGGATAGCCGGCACGCCCCAGGGCGGCACCGGCCGCAGGCTGTAGAGCGGCGCACGGGCATAGCCCAGTTCGTTGGCGATCCAGAAGCCGAGCTGATGGAAGACCAGCACGCTCAGCGCGCCGGCGACGAAGCCAACAAGCACGGTGCGCAGGCAGGCGTTCATGGTGCTTTGCCTCCCGGCGGCCGACGGGCGCTCCACGGCGCGGCGCGCTCGAGCTCGGCCGCCAACGAGAACAGCATTTCCTCGGCACCGTAGCGGCCGACGAAATGCATGCCGATCGGCAGGCCGTCATCCGTCCAGGCGAGCGGCATCGACATTGCCGGCACGCCGGTGGCGTTGCACACCGCGGTGAACGGGATCATCGGCGCCAGCCCCTGTTGGTACTGCTCGAGCGTGCCGTCCATCCTGACCGTGCCCAGCGGCAGGTGGGTGCGGGCGATGGTGGGCGACAGCAGCACGTCGTGCTTTTCGAAGAACTGGCCGAGCTGGCGGCTGGTGCGGTGGAAGGTCTGCACCGCACGGATGTATTCGTGGGCGCTGATGCCTTGCCCGACCTCGGTGTGAAGACGCGTCACCGGTTCGAGATCGTCGGGACCCGGCCGGCGGCCGGCGGCGCGTACCTCGATGTTGGTGAAAGTGTTGGCGCACATCACCGTGCCGAAGGCCGTGCCCGTCGCCGCGGCATCGTAGTCGGGCGCGGCCTCCTCGACATGATGGCCAAGTCCTTCCAGCATCTTCGCCGTGCGCTCGACGGCGGCGACCAGAACGGAAGCGAGCGGCCCGCCGCCGACGGGGCTCCGCATGAGCGCCACGCGCAGCCTGCCCGGTGGGCGTTGCGTCGCCGCCAGGAACGAGCCTGTCGCGGGCGGTGCACGATAGGGATCACCGGGCTCGCCACCCGCCATCGCGTCGAGCAATGCCGCGCTGTCGCGCACCGAGATCGACACGCAATGCTGCGCGCCCGCGCCCGCCAGGGTCTCGCCGATCGGCGCCAGGCTCACCCGGCCGCGCGACGGTTTCAGCCCAAACAGGCCGCACAGCGACGCCGGAATGCGGATCGAGCCGCCGCCATCGGTGGCATGCGCCATCGGCAGGCCGCGCGCCGCCACGACCGCCGCGGAACCGCCCGACGATCCGCCGGGCGAGAGGTCGGCGCGCCACGGGTTCAGCGTCGCTCCGCCGAATGCGGGCTCGGTGGTCGGCGCCAGCCCCAGCTCGCTGGTGTTGGTCCGGCCGACGATCACCAGGCCGGCCCGGCGCATGCGTGCGACCGCCGCGCTGTCGTTCGCGGCCACCGGTTCCTCGGCGAAAAATCGCGAGCCCAGGGTGGTCGGTGTGCCGGCGCAGTCGGCCATCAACTGCTTGACGACATAGGGCACGCCCTGAAAGGGCCCCTCGCCCGCCGCCGAGACCGATTTCTCCAAAAGCGCGCCTTCATAGAAATCGGTGAGGGCATTCAGCGACCCGTTGAGCGCGCGAAGCCTGTGCAGCGTGCTGTCCAAAAGCTCGCGTGCGCCAAGCTTGCGTGCCTTGACCAGCTCGGCGACGGCGAGCGCGTCGCAGGTCGCGAAAAGATCGTCCACCGCCTCAGTTCCGCCAGCGTTCGAGATTGGCCGCGACAAAGGCGTCGTCGTTCAGCTCGGGATAGGTGGCGTAGAGCCGGTCGATACCGGCGCTCTGGCCGGGACTGAGCGTCTCGTGCGGATCGAGGCATTCGATCGAGGTCATAAGCCCCTGGCGCCGCAGGATTTCGTGGCAGCCCGGAATGCAGCCGGAGAAATCATGGTCGACGTCGAAGACCACGCTGTTGCAGTCGGTGACGAAGGAATCGAGCGCCAGCACCTCGGGCGGAATGGCGCCGGCCGACACCGAAAGCTTCAAGCACTCCAGCAGCTTGACCGCGCCGCGTGTCCAGACGCTCCAATGCCCCAGCAGGCCGCCCTGGAAACGCAGGGTCACCTCGCGGTTGCCGGTACGCACCACCATGGGCGTCAAAAGATCGGCCACGATGTGGTCGTCGTTGCCGGTATAAAGCGTGATGCGGTCCTCGGCCTGGGCCTGGACGATGCCGACGGCGACGTCGAACGTACGGTAGCGATTGAACGGCGCCACCTTGATCGCCACCACATTGTCGATGGCCGCGAAACGCGTCCAGAAGGCGCGCGACAGCGCGATGCCGCCGACCGCGGTCTGCAGGTAGAAGCCGACCAGCGGCATCTCGCGGGCAATCGCCGTGCAATGCTCGATCAGCTCGTCCTCGCTGGCGCCCTTGAGCGCCGCCAGCGACAGCAGCACGGCGTGATAGCCCAGCGCCCGCGCGGTCCGCGCCTCCTCGACCGCCTGATCCGTCCGGCCCACGGCACCCGCGATCATGACCAGCGGCCGGTCGGTCCAGTCGCGCGCCGTCTCGATGGCGAGCTCCAGAACCGGCCGGTAGAGACCGACCTCGCGGATGGCGAATTGCGTCGAATGCACGCCGACCGCCAGGCCGCCCGAGCCGGCATCGACGTAATAGCGGCTGATGGCGCGCTGCGACGGCTTGTCGAACTGGCGGTCGGGTCCGAGCGCCAGCGGATGGGCGGGAATCACCGAGCCCTGCCGCAGCAGGGAAAGAACCGGCGCGGGCAGGTCGCGCCAATGGAGGGCCTTGTCCGGGATCATGTCGCCATCCTAGTGCCTAGGCCGATCGCGTGTCATCGGACTGCCGGGCTCCGCGCCGCCCACGCCCGATCCCTCGCTTGACGCGCGATCCTCGCGAGCGGGCGGGCCGTGCCGGGGGTTTCCGCAGTTTCCGCTAGCGTTTAGCCAATCTCGAGCCCAGCGCGGGACGGCCGCTGCCGGGATCTTGTAGTTCCCGCAATTTCCGCAAGCGATATGCCAACCTCGTGGCCCAGCGCGGGACGACCGCCGCCAGGATCTTGTAGTTCCCGCAATTTCCGCAAGCGATATGCCAATCTCGCAGCCCAGCGCGGGACGGCCGCCGCCAGGATCCCTGTAATTCCCGCAATTTCCGCAAGCGATATGCCAATCTCGCGGCCCAGCGCGGGACGGCCGCCGCCAGGATCCCTGTAGTTCCCGCAATTTCCGCAAGCGATATGCCAATGGCGGGCGTGGCACGGAGAATTGCGCGAGCACGGATCGTGGCGACCGGAAATTCTTTCGGCCCGCAGAGAATTCCAGAAGTCGACGTCAGGCGCGGCCGCGTGTGGTGTCATCGAGCGATGACGCTGCAGGAGATTATCGAGGCGAGCGAGCATGATGCCGACCCTGTCTAGTGGGGCTCGGCAGACATACGCCACAACATTGCTCAGGAGCGTCAAGGATAAGACGTGCGCGATGGCTGCACTTCGGGCACGCAAGATAGTTTTTGTACACCGCGTAGAGGGCGCGGGAGAGCGCAGAGCGTCGGCGATACACCATAAGTAGGGGCACGCTCGCCGGCGATGCCAGCAGAGTGCTAGCAGGCGGCGTCGGAATCGCAGGTCGTCTCGTCGGGCCAGGAACGGAACGGTACCGCTCTCGCCAACGCAAATACGTCGAGGTGGGTGAACTTGATGCCGGTCCTCGAGCTGCGAGTGTGACGGCGACGACATTGCTCAAGCTTGCCCACGACCCTGGGGCCAGCCCGTGGTGGATCGGTATCACGATCGCGCTGCTCGGCGTCGGGCTTGTTCTGGTGTCTGCCGCCCTCGGCGGCTAGGCTGCGGCGCTGGCTTTGATCGATGTCAAAGACCGGCGTTGGACAGGCGTTAACCCAACACGTTGGATCGTCAGGAGACGCGAATGTCGAGCAAGGACGCCCCCGAAAAACTGAAGCGCAAGGCCTACGAGAAAGAGCTCAGGAAGCTGCAGGAGGAGCTCTGCCACCTTCAGGACTGGATCAAGGCCTCCGGCGAGCGGGTCATCGTCGTGCTCGAAGGGCGCGACGCGGCGGGCAAGGGCGGCACGATCAAGGCCATCACCGAGCGGGTCAGCCCGCGCGTCTTCCGCGTCGAGGCACTGCCGGCGCCGTCCGACCGCGAGAAGAGCGAGCTGTACATGCAGCGCTATGTCGAGCGCTTCCCGGCCGGCGGCGAGATCGTGATCTTCGACAGGAGCTGGTACAATCGCGCCGGCGTCGAATACGTCATGGGCTTCTGCTCGGCCAAGCAGCACAAGCGCTTTCTCGAACTTTGCCCTCTCGTCGAGAAGTTCATCATCGATGGCGGCGTCAGGCTCATCAAGATCTGGCTGGAGGTCGGCCAGGAGGAACAGGAGAAGCGCTTCAAAGCGCGCGTCGACGATCCGATCCGCCAGTGGAAGCTGAGCCCGATGGACATCAAGTCATACGACCGCTGGTACGATTATTCGCGGGCGCGCGACATGATGTTCGAGCACACCGACACCGATCACGCGCCCTGGCACATCGTCCATTCCGACGACAAGAAGCGGGCGCGACTGAATGCCATTGCGCACATCCTGTCACAGATTCCCTACAAGAAGGTCGATCACGCCAAGGTCAAGCTGCCGTCCCGTTCGGACAAGAAGAAGTACGACGATCGGGCGTCGATCGCCGGCCGCCGCCGGGTGGAGCAACGCTACTGAGCTGCGCCTCGACGCAGCCTGAGCTGGAGAAGCGATGCGGCTGCGGGAACTACTGCCCATAACCGAGTGGCTCGGCAGCTACTCCCTGAAGCGCCTGGGTCCCGACGGCGTTGCCGGCCTGTCGCTGGCCGCCTTCGTCATCCCCGAATCGCTGGCCTACGCCTCGCTGGCCGGCCTGCCGCCGGTATCCGGCCTCTATTGCTACCTCGCCGCCGGCCTCGCCTACGCTGTGTTTGGAACCAGCCGGCAGCTGGCGGTAGGACCCACCTCGGCCCTGGCGCTCGCCGTGGCTGCCGGCATCGCCGCCCTCGACGGCGGCGATCCGACGCGCGCGGCCGCCCTGGCAGCCGCCATCGCTCTCATGGTCGGCGCGATCGCCATCGGCGGCCGCTTCCTCGGTTTGGCCAACCTTGCCTATTTCTTTTCCGATTCCGTCCTGACGGGCTTCAAGACGGGCGCGGCCCTCTATATCGCTTCCACGCAGCTGCCCAAGCTTCTGGGCCTCGAAGGAAGTGGCGGCAATTTCTTCGCGCGCCTGATTCATGTCGGGACCTTGCTGCCCGATGCTTCGCTTCCCTCTGTCGCCATCGGCGTGCTGGCGATTGCGCTTTTCCTGCTGCTGGAGCGGGCATTGCCCGGACGGCCGACCACTCTGATCGTCGTCGCTGTCGCGATCGCGGCGACCGGCTTGTTCGGCCTGGGCCGGTCCGGCGTCAGGCTTGTCGGCGATCTGCCGCAGGGCCTGCCGGCCTTTGGCCTACCCCCGGTGTCACTGGCCGAACTCGGCGATCTGGTGCCGACGGCGTTTGCCTGTTTCCTGCTCGCCTACAGCGAGGCCATATCGGTGGCCCGCAGCTTCGCCCAGAAGCACGGCTACGAGATCGACCCGGCGCAGGAACTCACCGCCCTCGGCGCGTCGAACGTCGCCGTGGGGCTGGTCCACGGCTTTCCGGTGTCGGGCGGCATGTCACAGACCGCAGTAAACGACATGAACGGAGCCACGTCGCCGCTCTCTCTTGTCACGGCGTCGATCGTCGTAGCGCTGACCCTCGCCTTCTTCACAGGCCTGTTCCGCAACCTGCCCGAACCGGTCCTCGCGGCGATCATCCTGATGGCCGCCAAGCATCTCGTGAAACTCGAGGAGCTCCGCGAGCTGAAGTCCGCCTCGCGCATGGAATTCGCGATTGCGCTCGTTGCCTTGTTCGGCGTGCTGGCGTTCGGCCCTCTCCAGGGCTTGCTGCTGGCGGCGATCGGCGCGCTGATCATCCTGATCGCCCGCGCCTCCCGGCCGGCCGTCGCGGTGCTGGCGCGCGACCCGGTGAGCGGTCACTACGTGAACAAGGCGAGGTATCCAGCGGCGGAAGAGACGCCTTCCATATTGGTCCTGCGCAGCGCCGGTGGCTGGGTCTATTTCAATGCCGAGCAAATCAGGCGCCGCTTCGTGGAATTCGTCGAGCAGGCCGAGGGGCCTGTCGAGATGGTGGTGATCGATTGCTCCACGGTGCCGGCGATCGACATGACGGCGCTGGCAAGCCTGCGGGCGTTCGCCGGCGCCATGAGGCGTCGGGGCATTTCGGTGCGGCTTGCCGAATTGCGCGATGACGTGGCCGATTTTCTGCGAAGCCGGGCAGTCGAAGCCGATCTTGGGCCGATCGTCGCGCATCGGACCGTCGATCATTGGGTGGCGGCAGCAGCGGCCGAGCAACCTGAACGCGACGCGCTCTGACATCCGCACTCACTTGCGGCGCCGACCTTTCGAAAATGCAAGAATGCGCGATGGATGGAGACTTACCGGGGCTCGTAGAATGGGCCTGGGGCCTTTCGCTCATTGCGCTGACCATCGCAATCCACGCGATCGGGGTCGTCATGATAGCCCTTGCGCAGCTGAGGATCCGATCCCGGCTGGCGAAGCGGCATCTTGGCTTCCATTATCTGACCCCGATCGTGATTAGCCTCGTGGCAACCGCAGGGCTGCTCCTGGCAGTACTGCACGGCCTAGAGGCCGCGATCTGGGCAGCCGCGTTTCTATGGCTGGGCGCGATCGATTCGCCCCTGGATGCAATCCTCTATTCGCTGGATTCGATGGCCACGCGCGGCGCCTCGGGACTGACGGTGCAAGGGCCCTGGCGAATGATGGGCGCGCTGGAAGCCGTTGACGGCATGCTGCTGTTCGGCATCAGCACGGCCTTCATTTTCGCGCTGCTGCAGGCGTTCTGGTCAATGCTCTCCCGCCGTCACTGATGCGCGCGGATCTCTTACCGCGCCAGCAGCGCCTCCCGATCATGTCGTCGACGAGAACCCATGCAGCGACGGTCCCGGGCATCATCGCAAGCGCCACCGTACGGTGAGGGAGAAGAGACGGATGAAACAAGTGCCAACTTGCGCCGTGGCAGCGGCGATTGCCGTGCTGACACTTGCCGGGTGTTACCAAAAGAGCGCGCTGGAAGGATCGCAGGTCGAAGTCGTGAAGGTTGAGGGCCGTCGCTTCGAAGTGCGCGTAACGCCCACCGGCACGCCGAATGAATACCGAATGCTGATCATCCGCGCCACGATGGTCATCAATGCGGATCCGGAGCTGGAAATGGCGCGCGCCCGCGAGGTCGCCGAACGATACATGAAGCAGACCTGCAAAGGCCGACCCTATGAAGAGATCCTCGCAGGGCTGGAGGGCGACGTGAACTACCGCACGCTTTTCCGGTGCCGCTAGCGATGCGCCGGCATGGCGTGGCTAGTCTTTTGCTTCGGCAACCCAGTGCTGCAGCAACGTGTACGTAACGGCCAGGATCACCGGGCCCAAAAACAGGCCGAGAACCCCGAAGGCGAGAAGGCCACCAATGACGCCAAGTATGATCAACAGCAGAGGCAAATCGGCTCCCCGCTTGATCAGGACGGGCCGCAGGAAGTTGTCCATCAGCACGGCGGGAACGCCGATGACGACGAGTATGATGCCCGGCACGGTCTGCCCCGTGGCGAACAGCCAGATAATGGCCGGCAGAACCACGAGGATAGGGCCGATCTGCGCAAGGCACAGAACCAGGGCAATGGCCGTCAGAAAGCCCGCCTGCGGCACGCCCGCCGCCATCAGGGCAATGCCGGTAGCGAAGGTCTGTGCAAGCGCCGTCAAGATAACGCCGAATGCAACGCCGCGTATCGCTCCCCCCGCCAGGACGACAACCTCCTCGCCGCGCTCGTCGGCGAGCCGCCGTCCGAAGAGCCGGCACCAGTCGGCCGCCATTTCACCCTTGGCATAAAGAATGGCGGCAATGCCGATCGTCAGGAAAAGGTGCAGCACCGTCCCTCCGAAGCTTCCGGCAGCCTCGAGAAACCATTGCGTGATGGACTTGGCATGGGGACGAACCAACTGAACGATGTCCTCCGCGCTGCTTTCCACCAGGTTCTTCCATTTTTCGGCAACGGGCCGACCCACCAGTGGAACATCGGACAGCCACGCTGGCGGTGGAGGCACGCGAGCAGCAGATGTTAACTCAGGCAATTCAACAAGACGGCTGGCCTGAGCAGCGATCGAGCTGATGGCCATCGAAAGCGGAATCAGCACGAGGAACAGCAGAAGCAGCGTCATCAGCGTAACGGCGGCCCAGCGACGACCGCCGAAAGCCGACTGCAACCGTCGCATGAGGGGCCATGTCGCAATCACCAACGTGGCCGCCCACACTGTCGCCGCCAGGAAGGGCCGCACAACAAGAAAAGAAACCACAATCAGGCCGACAATCGACAGGACGGCAAGCGTGGTGCGCGTCAGGTCGAACGGTTTCGTTGCCATCAGACACTCCAACGCTGGAATGCCCGGAGCCGCCGAGCAACGGAAAACATACGCTTCCCGAACACCGATCCGAGGAATGCCGTGTTCAGTTCAAGGTCTAGACCTCCAACAGTCGCCGGTCGAGGCTCACTTTTCATCCTGCAACGTGGAGTGGTGACCACGGTGAGTTCGTTAGGCGTTGTCCGACGATTCTCGGGGCACGGCGTATATTGCCTTCACCGCCAACGCCGCGATCAGGCCGGTAAGCAAGACCCCGGAGAAGCCGATTACGACGGCGAGCAGTTGGGTCAAAGCCTGTCGCGGGGCGAGGTCCCCGTAGCCGATCGTCAGTCCGGTGATGAAGGCAAAGTAGATTCCCTGCCCAATGCCCCATCCTTCAAGAACACCGACGATCGCGCCCATACTGGCTTTGAAGAGCAGCAATCCGGACAATACCGGCCAGGTCACGCCCAAACCTTGGATCAATGCAGCAAGGTACGCGGCCCTCACTGTTCTTGTGTTTCTGTTGGCCATTTTCAGCTTCCTTGTCCGTTCTTGGCGTCGGTCGTTCGTACGGGATAAGGCGTTGGAGGCTGCCAGCGCTCCACGAGCGACAAGGCGCCGGTCGCGTAGGCCGAGGCAAAGATGACGTTCAGGATGCGGCTTACGAACGCCTCGCCGGTGCTGCCCGGCAGGGGCGACAGGCTGAGGCCCAGGAGGAGGACGAAGGTACCGAGCGCGACGATGTAGACTGGAGCGCGGTTGCCCGCCGTCGCGATTCGGCCAGCGAATATCAGGGTCGCCATCAGACACACCGTGACGAAGAACGGCAGCGTATTGCCAAGCAGGATCACGTTGTAGGCGATCCCTGCCGCCACGCCGGCGACGAGGTTGCCGAGGATCAGGCCAAGCGCCGCCGATTTTCCCTGTTGGCGGTCGATCTGTCGCAACAGCGTGACGATGACGATCAGCACCACGATGGCGGCCTCCGTGGCGTTCAGGATGAACCAGGTCAGAAGCGGCATCAGGACGAGCGTATCGAGCAGCGCATAGCGCGCCGCCACAACGGGCTCCTCCAACGAGGCGGTGGTGGCGCGCGTCACCGCGCCCGCCACGGCCGCAGGTGCGGGGAACGCTGCGTGTGCCACCCAGACGGTGAGCAGCGCAACGAAGCCTGCCGCCACCAGCGTCCTCGCGAATGTGCCCGCGCCGTCCGGCGAGAGCACGGCGACGATCGGAAGCGACACGGCCGAGATCTGAGGAAGGAGGGTGGCGAGGTCCGGTGCGCCGAGGCGGTGCGCATAGAAAGACAGGAAAAAGAGC